>SKRE01000165.1 GCA_007118655.1 Clostridiales bacterium
GGGGATCGCAGGATGGAACCCAGTTTTTCCTTTAATCTTCCCTCTGCGGTTCGGAGCTTTTTTCGGATGCGTTCCAGCTGCGGACTCGCCTGATCCTCTACCCGGCCATGGCGGATGGTCTTTTGAATCTCCTCTGCCGCCTCTTTCAGATCATAAAAGGATAACGCATAGGAACTCACGGAAGGCGCGGTATATTCAAACCCCTCCATAAATTTTTTCAAACGCCGGCCCTCTACCAAAAACCCTTCGATCTTTTGAAGCTCCTTGGGTTGTAAGACCTGGCTTTTCTCCAGCTTTTTAACTATTTCGGACATCCCTTCCAATCCATGGATCGGAATGCTTGCGGTTTTTTCCAAGATCCTTACCGCTTCACTGACTTCCTCCAGTTTATTTTCTATAATTTCCAAATCCACGGAAGGGGTCAATTTATCCACGAGCTCTTTTCCAACAGTGGAAAGAGCAAAGGCTTTTACTTCTTTTTTTATCCAATCGTATTCCAGTGTATCCAATGTGTGTTGATTCAACGGTACTTCCTCCTTTGTCGGTTATTGCTTCTTAAAAATCATTTCCTTGAACTTATGGTTCCTGAGTAGATTTTTTGCTTTTTTCTACGCAGCTAAGTTTTGTCTAGGATTTATTACACATCTGCTTTAGCATTTCCATCTATTTTTTTATCTATATTTTTGCCTTTGTTTGGACCGATGAAATCAAAAAAAACGCAGGCGACATACCGGGCCTGCGGAATAACATGGAATCTCCATGAAAAAGGAATCGATGGAATAAAAAAGCCGCGGCAAAAACCACGGCAACATATTATTCCTATGGGCCGGTGTTCTTCATCTAGTGCAAGAACCAAAGAGGGCAAAACTCCCACAACAAAAACACCCTGTGTTTTCCGGGTTTTGTCCGCTTTGTTTCTTGGTATTTACTTCCTAGATAAGAACTCCTGCATACATTCAATCGATCCCCTTGCGGTTTTTTCTGATTTCACTATCATCTTATCCAAGGATAGATTGTTTGTCAATTCCACTTAGTGAAAATCAGTCTTGGGGCGGAGGAAAAATACCCCTGGAGATGGACAGAGTCGGATGAAGAGCAGGGACCTTTCTGAAACTTATTCCCTGAGTTGTTGAATTTTTATAATGCAAAGTCCATCCATTTAAATGTTGCGTTATGCTTATTAAGCAAAGAGGACAATTACTCCGTCCCGCTGTCCTCTTTTTTATTGCTCTGTTCCCTCCACCCTTCAATGATCATCACCATGGCCAGGGTATCCAGTTCACAGTATTTTAAAAGGGCCCTTCGGATCTCTTCACGTTCTTCCCTTGGCATGTCTTCAAACTGCAGCCGGGCATAGGCCGCCATGGCGGCGCCTCCGTCGGCAATGGAGCCGCCCCTTTCTATCTGCTCATCGAGGATTTCCTGCTCTTCATCGGTGATATCCTGAAACATGGGCGGTAAAAGCTTATAGGGGTCGATAACCTCTCCCTCTTGGTATTGAATCCAAATTTGATTCTCAAAATTCAGACTCGGGATTCCTCTTCGGCTGCCGTAAATAGGTTCTTTGTATTTTTCCTGGAGATACTCCGATTGATTGAGAACCGCGGGCAGCACTTTCTTAATGGAGTTGGATCCTTTCATCCGGGGATCGTAGTAGTACTTTTTCACAAGCTCTAAAAGATCCACCATGTTTCGCTCTCCCACCCATTTTTCCGGTGAGTTCTTTGTGGACTTCGTAATGGATTTGATAAATCGGAGAAGTTCCTCCCGGTCCTGAAGGGTCTCCTTCTCTTCTTGCTCTTCGTGATCTTCCGAGTTCTCTCCTGACCGTTGAATCTGGCGGTAGATCATATTGAGATAGCTGTTTTCATGGGCCGCGTAGCGAAAGATGGTGCCTTGATCCTCTTCCAGCTCTTTTTTCAGTGCCCGGATAAATTCAAAATTGGGAAAGGCTCCCGGTTCATCTTTCAGGTACTCTCCCCGATGCTCCACTCGTCCGTCTTCATGCAGGACATGATGGGAAAACTGAAAAGCGATACCTTCATAGGGTCGCATGCCTTTATGCATGGGGATGGCGGGCATGGCGGTTTCAAAATCAATAAGATGCAGGGGATAGGTCCAGGAATCCATTTCCCTTCCAAGACCCGACCGGTTGATCCAGGAAGTAAAATCTCCTCTTAAGGTCTTTTTTGCCTGCAGAGCCTGCCGCTGTTTGGTTGTAAGCGCCACGTCCTCCGATGGGACAGGTTCAAATTCACCGGGATCCAGATCCTTCATCTTAATGATCCCCTGGGCCAGCATGGTTTTTGCTTTTGGAAAGTTTCCGATTTCAAAAATTGCGGGGTTCTGAAAGTCCTCCTCACCCCAGCCCAAGGCCTCCTTCCAGCATTCCTTTAATCCGGATTTTAAACCTTTTGCTTCCTCATCCTCTGTTGCCTGAAACTCACAGGCCTTGCATTCCATTTTAACCACCGGCGGGATCTTCTCTCCCTTTTCCATAGAGGCGGCCAGACAATCCGCAAAGTTTTCCAGGGGCATTTCCTCCCCCCCAAAGGAATAATAGGAGTATAAAACATTATCCACCGCTTTATTAGCATTCACCGCTATCAGGATTTGCTCATCCAACTCCTCTTCCGTAAGCTCCTGTTGCTGCACTACGGTTTTTCTTCCATTCTCCAAGGTTTGAATTTTGAACTTTTGATGCAATCCCTCCGTGGGGCAGATGCTGTTTTTATCAGGCAGCATCAGGTAGGCATCCACAGCATACTGAGGAAAAATTCGCTTTAACACCATTTTTTGAAAGGCCGCATCATTGATCTTATCGGACCAGTTGCTGTTCACATTTCCCCTTTGATTCAGAAAATCCCCATCCTTATCCCCATCATAGGACTTCGCTTTCACCTCGATAAGATTCAGGCGATTCCCTGTTTTTTCAAGGATATCCACCCGGACCAGAAGTTGATTGCTTAGAAAAGCCCCTTCAAAAATGGTGATATTCTTCTTTTTCATCAGCTCCTCAGTCTTTTTAACCGCAGTATCGGTATCTCTCTCATCCACTTTGATTCCCTCGGGATGATAGCATCTTGCCAGTTCCCCCACTTGGAAACCCCCTTCGGCGAGGGCCTCCAAAAAGGAATCCTCCAGCTGACGGTTCCGGTACTCCCGCCGTCCCTCATAGTAAAGTTTTGTGGGGCACTCCATGGCCTTAATGAATCGTGATTTCGTTAGGTATCCCATTTTTAATCCTCCTTTTACTGCACCCCCAATTTCCGTTACACCTTTGCCTTACTAACTCCTAAAAGAACGGTCCGTTGTGAGTACATTACCTTAAGTAAACGATTAACCGACTTCATTCAGTATTTCCCGGGCCCGTTCCTCAATGCTCACTAATGCTTCCCGAGTTTTTTCAACGGTTTCTTTTCCGACTTGGTCGATCATGGTCAATTTAAGAGCCAGCTCGTCACATTTATTGGATAAATCCTGTAAACCCAGATCCTTCACTAAAAAACCGAGCTTCGTCCATTCTTCCGAAAGCTGTTTTTCACTGGGGTAGTCCCGTACTCCTTCTTTCCATTCATTAATATAAATGCGCATCCCTCTACTGGCAACAATAACCTGCCTTAAGGCTTCGATCGACTCATTTTTTCTGTTTTCCCGGGCACGTTTCAGGTTTGTCACCCATTTTTTCAGGTGTTTTGCCACTTCCCAATAGAATATGGCCTCTTTCAGCGGATTGTCCATATGAGTCAACTCCTTAAATTCATAGATTTCCCTTTACCCTAGCTTCCCCTGCAATTTCCGTCTAGTGTTAATAATTCGATACCGGGAGAATAAATTCCTTTAAAATACAGGATTTTTTATTATTTAGAATAATTGCCCGGCTTTTTACCCTCTTTGGGTTCAAAAGTGTAGCCCCTTCCCAACAGAATTATTCCATAACTAGGGAAAAGCAGGGACTTAAAGATCCCTGCTTTTTTATATGTTTCTATAAAAGCTGCTATGATTATTTTTTATTGTTTTTCTTAAAATAGTACACCACAGCTGCGATTCCTCCTGCAGCCAATATTATAATCGGCCACAGAACGCCGCCTTCCCCGTCATCCCGGTCTTCGCCCGTAGCCGCTTCTCCCGAATCCGGATCAGCCGCCTCCCCTTCTCCTGTTCTAATCACGGTGGCCGTAAGGGGGGCCAGGGTGACGGACTCCGGGCTTACGGTAACCCCAAGGGGATCGGAAATTTCATCGGTGCCTGCCTGTTCTCCATCCACCAGAACCGCAAAATCCCCCAGATCCTCAGAAAGCGTAAAGCTTCGCTCCTGTCCGTCGGCATTGACGAAGACGTAGTACGCCTCCATTCCGTCCCCGCTTTCAGCCCGATAGGCAATGGCCAGGTCCTCCGTCTCAATCTCCGGAACCTCAAGCAGGGTTACGAATTCCTCGATTGCTTCCATGCTTCCATGACTAAAAGCATCGGTGGATCGTCGAAGGGCGATCATCCCTTGAGTAAACGTTTTTGTCTGTACATTCAAGGGATAGGCATCCGCATCACGGACTTTTTCCCACTCAAAACGATTAATGGCATCGGTGGAGTCGTAGGAGTCATGGATAAAATACGGATATTCAAAAGGATTTCCCGCCTGATCCGTTAAAAATGTGGACTTATAGGGTGCATCTTCCTCCCCCACTTCCCCGATGAAATCTTCGTGACGGAATTGTTTTGTCCGTCCGTACTCCTGTCCTCCGTGAAGGAAAGGGGTGCCTTGCGCCGTCAGCACCATAAGATTCCCCAGGCGAATACGCTGATGAATTTCTTCTTCATGATCCTTTGGATCCTTCCCGATGGAATAGGCAATGACATCATGAAGGGTCAGATTATCATGGGCGGCGATGTAAGGTACCACGTCCCCGGGATTTGTGGCGATAAAGTTCCCCGGAGCTGCCCTCAGATTGTTAAAAATCCGATTAATATCCCGAGGGCCCCCGGTAATAAACCGGGGTTCTCCCTCACTGCCAAAGCCGGATTTCAGCTCGTTTCGAAAGTCATCGGAAAAGGACCCCACACTTTCGGTGTATTGCATCCACTGCTGATCTGCGGCCTGTACGTCTTCATGGCCTTCATCTCCCACATAGGTCACCCAACCTTCTCCGATCATCAGGATGTTGGGATTTATTTCCTTTGCCTTGTCATAGGCCATTTGAATGGTTTCGGCATCGTGGTCCCCCATCATATCAAAACGAAAACCATCCACCTTGTATTCTTCCACCCAGTGAAGAATGGAATCCACAAGAATTCGTCTCGACATAAAGTGGGTGGTCCCCAGGCGTCCCCCACCAAAGCTGACTCTGGGGGTTCCGTCGCCGTCCATAAAATGGTAGTAATTCGGCTCCAGATCCTCAAAAATATGGACCCGGGCCGTGTGATTATAGACCACATCCAGAATGACGCCCATTCCCCGGGAGTGAATATCATCCACAAGAAGCTTAAATTCCTCGATCCGCTTTCCGGCATCGTCGGGCTCTTCGGAGTACATACCGCTAAGAGAGAAATAGCTGTGGGGGTCATATCCCCAGTTGTAATTGTTTTGGGTGGAGGAGTAGTCCATCAGACGCTCCCCGGCTTCGTATTCATTGGCAAAAAAGTAGCTCATCACCGGCAGCAGCTGTATGTGGGTGATCCCCAGATCCTCCAGGTAATCCAGCCGTTCCTGAAAGGCGGAAAACGTACCGAAGGGATGGTCCAGTTCATCCTCAATGGATGGATCCGAAGTGAAATCCCGAACATGAAGTTCATAGATAATGGCATCTTCCCGTTTTTCGAAGCCTTCAATCTCGGCAAAGCCCAGTTCCGGCCCGATGGCAGAAGGATTCACAATCGCCGCCTTCCCGATATAACTGTTATCGGAATCACTGGAATTCCAGGTGGCCATGGAGGGGGCGTAGGGATCCAGGGCCAAAATGCTTTCCCCTTCCCGGGTAATCTGATAATGATAATAATAGCCTTCAAGGTCTTCCACCCCGGTGTTGTCTTCCTTCAGGGTTACGGACCAGACCCCTTGGTCCCCCTTCGTCATTTCCGGGTCTTCCGTAACCACTTCGTACTGGTCATCCCGATGGTAAAGAACGACGGAAACCGACTGGGCGCTGGGTGACCACAGTTTCAGTTCCGCGGTGCCGTCCTCATGTAGGGTTACCCCAAGATTTCCCTCATAGGCGTATACCTCGTCTTTCAAGCGCCAGCCGAAGGTGGCGGAGCGCTGATTTTCCTCATAGACTACAGTATAGGGTGCAAGATCCATATCGAAGTCCCCGCTTACCCTAACCCGACGACTGTCATCCATTATCAGCAAAGCTTGGATTTCAATTTCATCCCCATTTTTATCGGTAATTCCAATCCTTTCCATCATTTCCTGGCGGATCATGCCCGAGGTGGTGGTAAACCCAAGCTCCATCAGTTCCCGGGAAAGAAGCTCCGCCCGCTGCAGTATCACATCCAGGGTATAATCCGGGCTCGTATACACCGTGTTGTCCCCTTCCCGTAAATACACTTCACGGTATTGATCCAAATTCGCGAATCCCAAGTCACCGGTTTGGGAGCCGGTTTCCCTGTTCACAAAGAGAAAGCCCACCTGGTCCGCATCCTCTGCCAGGGGAATATCAAGGTAGGCACCATATTCCCCCACCTGGTTATCATCGAAGGGAACCGCTCCTTCGGGCCAGTTGCTGGAGGGCTCTGTTACGTCATCCCAGATCCAGATTCCCCAAGGTTCATAGGGTGCTTCCTCCTTTAAGTAGTGAATCCTCAGATGCCCCTCGGGCACCTCCGTTTCAGCCATAACCGTCCTTTGCATTGGAAACACGCCGGTGATCACGCTTAGTAGCATTGCCAGAATCAATAACCTTCCAAACCAAATTCTTCCTGTTCTTCTCATCCCAATCCCACCCTTTCTTAAAACCACAAGGTTTCCTTCTAGTTTCTTATTCGACTCAAAAATCCCCATCTTTTCAAATTACCGGTACCGCTACCTACCGCTAATATCTTCATACCCTATTTCGGCTTAAATCTGCTAAAAGCCGGTTAGGTCTCCACTACATATACAGATTTTCCCTTTATACATTCCCGGCGCCGATCATATCCCTTGGCTCCCAGGATTTCATCGCTGACCGGGAAAAGAGTCCTTCTCTTATTATATTAATACATTCCCGATCCATGGAGAAAAATCCTCTATTATTAAAGAAATTTCTCTTAAACCTTCTGCCGATACACAGGAGCACGGGGGACAATATCTCTGTTTCATAGGCCGCTGTTTTCAAAAACATAAAAATAAGCGACATCCGGTAAAAACCGGATATCGCCTTTATATTAATTAAGGAGGAACTTAATTAA
>SKRE01000099.1 GCA_007118655.1 Clostridiales bacterium
CTTCAAAAAGGAAGTCCCCATCCTACGGAGTTCGAAATTTACGTGGCCGCAGCTTATTACTACTTTTCCCAGGTACCCATCGATTTTTTGATTATGGAAGTGGGTCTTGGGGGTCGGGAAGATGCCACCAATGTTATTAATAAGCCGGTGTTGTCCGTCATTTCTCAAATCGGACTGGATCATACCCGTTTTCTCGGCAATACCTTAAAAGAAATCGCCTATCACAAAGGGGGTATTATAAAAAAAGGAGTCCCGGTTATTGTCTATCCTCAAGAACAGGAATCCCGGAAGGTGCTTCAAAACATTGCCTCAGAACTACACAGTCCTTTTTTCTCTTTTTATCCTGAACAGGCGGTCCTGCACCGCAACTCCTTGGAGGAGCAATGTTTCTCGGTGCATTTTCCCGCCCCTGGAATTTCCGGGCCGCTCAAAAATTCTTCGATTCCTGATGCTTTTAAAAGTACTTCCTACACCAATGTGAAAATCCGGCTTTCCGGTAAGCACCAGGTGCTTAATGCGGCCACGGCGTTACTGGGCATAACGGTTCTACAGGCAGAGCGTTCACTTTCCCTCACTGCAGAGAACATTCGCCGAGGCCTTTTTGCTACGAAATGGCCGGGGCGATTTGAAGTGTTAAGTCTGCAACCCTTAACCGTTATTGATGGCGCCCATAATGGGGCGGCGGCAAAATCCTTAGCAGAAACCATCCAAAACCACTGCAGCTCCTATTCCATTACCCTGCTCCTGGGGATGCTGGAAGATAAGGATGTGGAGGGGTTCCTTTCAGAAATCATGCCTTTTGTGGACCGGGCGGTGCTTACCAAACCCTTAAGCCCCCGGGCCCTGGATCCCATGAAACTGAAAGAAAAAATTTCTTCCTATCCCGTAGACATCATCGTAGAACCCTCCATTTCCAAAGCAAGCTTAAAGGCCCTCTCCATCACCAAACCATCGGGTATGCTCCTCGGGGTGGGGTCATTGTATATGATCGGGGAGGCCCGGGAAGTTTTACTTGAGCACTTCAATACCCTTGGATAATTCCCGGGAAAAACCAGCCCTTTTTATCTTTTGGTACCCCGGACCTCGTAAAACTTTACATTTTAGATTAATCCATGTATGATGAGTTTACGGGCAGAGTAGGTATTATGCGTTAAGTGTTAGAAGATGGGAAGTCGCTTCTAAACGAAGATTCTTATCGCGTTGTAATACTGCATCCGCTGTTCCAAGATTTAAGAGCAACCGATTTCCTCTTAATGTTGGAGCTTCTATGCCTAACTTAAGAGAAAGGAGGTGCTATTATGGAACATTTAAAAAAAGCGAATAACAAACTTTTTATCAGCGGCGGGAAAATTTCTACCAGAACCTTGGTAGCCAGCGCACTTTTGATTTCCATGGCCGTCATTCTGGGACAGTTTTCCATCATGGCAGGCCCTAGTGTTCGAATTGGCTTTAGCAGAGTTCCCATCATTGTATCGGGACTGTTGCTGGGTCCTTTCGCCGGTGGACTTACCGGCGCGGTACATGACGTCATCAACTTCATCATCCGCCCTGCCGGCGGTTTTCACCCGGGTTTTACCCTGAGTGCCATGATGACGGGTTTGATTCCCGGTCTTGTGGTAAAATTCGGTTTATCAAAAAAAGCTTTTTCGTCCTTTAATGTGATCCTCAGTGTTGCTTTGGTTTACCTTGTGGTAACCCTGCTTATGAACACTTATTGGTTGTCGCAGTTAATCGGTGACAGTTATTTAGTGCTCTTACCCGCAAGAGCGGCCACTCAACTATTGGCTAACGTTGCCAATGCCGTAGTCATACTGCTGTTGGCAAAACCCTTGGAAGGATATAAAAATCGCTTCAGCTAAGATTCTATTTTCCATCCGGTTTATCCATCGTCTTTTCCTTTAAAAAAAGCCCCGAAGTTCTGTATTCAGAACTTCGGGGCTTTTTATGGTGGTATTGGATTTTCCTTTTGCAGGGAAAGGATCCGTCTGAAAGCCAAAGGGAAACTTAGACGGCTTCTTCCTTTTTCATTAAGCTTTCATAGATTTCCTTAGCCTCTTTGTATGTTTCATGATCGATTGCTTTTTCTCCATAGCGGGCCTGAAGATAAATATTTCGAAAGGCTGAAAGCTTTTCCTTCCCAAAATAAGGTTCTCCCTTCCGCTGAAAATCCCGGGTTGTATCCGAAGCCAACAGCACCACCCCTTTTTCTTCCAGGCTCCGTAAAAACTCCTGGTAATAACTGCGTATTCGATCCTCCTTGGATTTCGGTTTGAGGCGATCTTTAATCGTCTTCCACAGATTTTTATTTTTATTCGGCAGGATGACTTCTTTTTTCTCCGTGTAGGTCTCCCTAATCCCCCGGGTTATTGCTTTTCGGGAATAAACCTTGTATAGAATGAAAAAAACCGCCCCGAGCATGGCAATTCCAAGCAATATTCGAACTACCGGACTGTCTCCCAAAGCAGTGCCCTGGATGCTTTCATGAATGTTCTCCATATCCCCTGCCACATTTTCCGAACCCTCTTCCGGAAAGCCCTCCGGCTCCCCTGCCCAGTTCGCCAAGGTCGTAATAATAAAATTTAGAAAAGTTCCAAAATAGTAAATCGGATAATAAAGCACCCACAACACAAAGTCAATCAAAGTGTTGTATCCTAGCCATAGAAGGCTTCGAAGCTGGTAATAAAATCTCATGAAAACCTCGGTGCTCAGGGTTACACTAAGGATCAAAATAATTCCAACAGACCGGGAATTAATCTTTTTTAGCTGTTCCTCATCTCCATTATGCTCCAAATACCGAAGGCTTCGAAGCATCAATACTCCGGATAACAGATAAATCAATAGATACCCTGCGGCAACATCATTGAAAAGACGGATCCCCCCCATAATCAGAGAAAAAAACAAAAGTACGGAAGCCACGGCGATCCCTACTCCAAATTCGAAGTCAATCCGGTCGTAGTGGGGATCTTCCAAGTTTTTATAAAAAAGCGTCAGCATGAAAATACCGATAAAGGCCAGGTATCCCATCTGGTATAGGGGAAGCGCAATCATTATCGGCAGCAGCACCCAGAGGAGTAAAACCCCTCCAAAAAGTCTCGTTTTCCCTTTAAGCATTAAGGCCAGTCCGCTCATCAGCACCGACCACAGGAACAGTCCTCCATAATGGTTGCCGTCAAAAAATAACCGCAGAAAAACATTGCCTACGATAAACACTAAGGACAACACATTAATAACATGCAGCAGGGTTAAGGTTTTGATTTTTTCCATAGCAATACTCCTTATTCTTCCATTGAAACCCTATAGGTTTCAATGTTCGGTGATATTTCATCCAAATAATCCTGACTCAGGGTAATCAAAACGATTTTACCGGAAATCCTTTGGAGTTCCCTCAGTCCGGATAAATCTTCTTTTATAAGGGTCGGCGTCACCAATACATAGGTTCGATTTTGGTCCTGTCCCTCCTTAAGTCCTGCCAGCAGCTTTCCGAAGGAGCTTCGGGAAAAATAATCGGCTCTCCCTAAGGATTCCAAGAGTCCCCGAAGATGTCCCGGTCCATAATTGATATCCGTCAGGGTTTTCCCAAAGTACTGATGGATGGTTCCAACATTAGTGGCCAAACCGTAGGGGATCCCTGTGGATTCAAATTCTTCAAGAATGCTTCGGGTAATGGAAAAGCAGGTCTCGATTTTTTTCGGATCTTTATTTCCCCAGGCATGCTTGCTCATGGCGGTATTCAGTACCACCACTGCGGAATGGTCCGTGGTAAAGTCAAAGTTTTTTACCAAAAGCTCGCCGGTCTTAAGGCTTGAGGGCCAGTGAATATGTTTTTCCGGTTCATTTCCCGTATATTCCCGAAGTCCCCGGTTCAGTATAGGGTCTTCAATAATCCAGCGATTCACGGAAATATCCCCATAGTAATTTCCATAGGGTTCCAATATCTCTTCCAATACAACGGCTTTGGGCAATACCACCACTTCCTGATCGTTCTGGTCATAAGTTCGATTGACGGTTTGAAGTCCGATAAAATCCCCGGAAATCAGTATGGCTTCCTGGAGAAAATGTCTTCCCCGTTTATGGGCCACCAGCTTATAACTTCTTGTGATTCGTTGATAGGGAAGAAGACTCAGGGTCATGGTATGCACTTTGGACAGACCGATATCCTGAACATTATTTTTATGAACAAATTCAAAATGGGTAGGATACTTTTCCTTTACCTGTAAAAAAGATAAGGGCAGCCACTTGCGATTTTCCACTATGCTGTCCACATAAAAAGGTTCTTCAATCTCAATAATATAATCTTTAATTTCTCTTCGAAATTCCAACTTATCCAAACTGTATTCTTTGGTATATTGATTGAATAACAAGCCCAACAGGATTAGGACGATCAATAATTGAATCATGTAACCCCCCCTAACCTACTTTGCTTTCCGTCGGGGTATCCACATCCATTAATATTTTCTCAATGCCGTCATAAAGGTGAAGATTTTTAAACGATCCCTTATATCCCACCCGGTGATTCAAAATATACCGGGCCATGGTTTTTACATCCTCAGGAATCATAAAATCCCTTCCCTGAACAGCAGCATAGGCCTGGGCCCCTTTGTAAAGGGCAATGGTCCCCCGAGGACTGACCCCATACAAAAGACGTTGATCCTTTCGGGTCTTTTCAATAATATCCATCAGATAGCCTCGAACATCTTCTGAAACCCTCACTTTTTTATAGGCTTCCCTGAGCTGATCGATTTCCCCTTCTTCAATTCTTTCTTCCAGGGTTTCCAGGGCATCGATTTTGAGATTCTGATCTACAATGGCCAGCTCATCCTCTCGGGAAGGGTATCCCATGGAGATACGCATAAAAAATCGGTCCAATTGGGCTTCAGGCAAGGGAAAGGTGCCGTGGGTTTCGATAGGATTTTGGGTGGCCAGAACCATATAAGGATTATCCAACTTCCGGGTTTCCCCGTCAACGGTGATTTGATGTTCTTCCATGGCCTCCAGCAAACTGGACTGGGTTCTTGGGGTGGCTCGATTGATTTCATCCGCAAGAATCACATTGGCGAACATCGGTCCTTTTCGAAATTCAAAGTCCTTGGTTTTCTGATTGTAAAAATGAATTCCCGTTAAATC
This sequence comes from Clostridiales bacterium, assembly GCA_007118655.1. Classification (GTDB taxonomy): domain Bacteria; phylum Bacillota; class Clostridia; order Peptostreptococcales; family T1SED10-28; genus Isachenkonia. The sequence goes on from SKRE01000099.1 coordinate 5,125, forward strand.
CGAGGGCAGTAAATCCGGAGTGAACTGAATTCTTTTAAACTTTGAACCGATGGTTTTTGCAAAGGAACGTACCAGCTTGGTTTTTCCAAGACCCGGTGCATCCTCCAACAGCACATGACCTTCACAAATAAAGGCCACGGTTAATAATTCAATGATTTCGTCTTTTCCGATAATCACCTTGGATACATTTTCTACAACTTTTCCTCGAAAACTTTTTATTATTTCAATACTCATACCTTTGGTCCCTAGGGACCCACCCCCTTTATTTTTTCAGCTTCTGCTTCTGATAAAAATGTACTGGTGTATATATAATTTTTTTTATATGATATTTTTCATTTTATAACAAATATTCAAACAATACAATGGTCTCCTATAAAAAAGGATAATTCTCTTGGAAAATAATATAAAAACCCCTGTACATCCACTCTGCGAAGGAGCGATGTACAGGGGTTTTTCTTTAAGATTACAATATTCTCAGGCTTTTAATCTCTTATGCTTTAGAATCCTTCTTCTTCGAAGCCAAGGCATGAATAGACTCGCCTTTCAGACCTAAAACCGCCTCTGCAAAACCTTCACTCATCGTGGGGTGAGCATGTACGGTTCCTGTAATGTCATCGATTCTCATACCCTTACTTACGGCAAGTACGCCTTCGTGTATTAAATCCGATGCATTCAGTCCCATAATGTGAACCCCTACAATGGTATCACCATTGGCAATGACTTTAATAAATCCTTGAGAGTCTCCCATGGCTAAGGCTTTTCCGTTTCCTCCGAAAAAGAACTTCGAAGTAACATAGTCCAGTTTTTTCGCTTTTGCTTCTTCCTCAGTGATGCCAACGGTTGCCACCTCAGGGGAGGTGAAAATAGCACTAGGAATTACCGAACCGTTGTGCGTTATTCGCTTATTCATTGCCGCTTCCGCAGCAATGATTCCATGATGCGAGGCTTCATGGGCAAGCATAATTTGCCCGAGCACATCTCCGATAGCAAATATACCTTCCACATTGGTCTCGTAATTTTCATTGACTTCAATTCCCTTTGGGGTGTGATTGATCCCCAGGGCTTCTAAATTCATTCCGGTGAAGTTGGGCTTACGTCCTACGGAAACCAACACCTTTTCACAATTGATGATCAGCTCTTTCCCTTTTTGCTCACCGACCACCTGGATGCTGCCGTCTTCCTGAGGGTTAAGCTCTTTTACCGAAGCAAGGTTATGAATTTTCATTCCCTGCTTTTTTACATAGGCTTGCAGCCTTTTGGACAAGTCGCTGTCCATTCGCCGTAAAATCCGTGCATTCCGTTCCATCACGTGGACTTCGGTACCCATCGCATGAAAAATGTTCGCAAATTCCATACCGATTACGCCTCCCCCGATAATTACAAGGGATTCGGGAATGCGGTCAAAATTAATGATCTCATCGCTGGTCATAATACTGGGATGATCACTTTTCATGTTTTCCGGTATAAAGGGGGTAGCGCCCGTAGCAATGATGATGTTTTTTGTCTCAAGGCTTTCGGTCTCTCCATCATTTTTCTTTACTACTACAGTATTTCGATCCTTTATTTCCGCTTCCCCAAAAATGGTTTCAATTTCGTAGGATTCTAAAATTCTTCTTACGCCGTCCACAAGCTTAAAGACCACTTCGTCTTTTCTTTTATGAATCTGAGGGATGTCGATGGTAAAACCGCCCTCCAGGTTTACTCCGAATTCCTGCATGGTGCTGACCGAGTGTACCATTTCCGCATTTTTGAACAACGCTTTGGTAGGAATACAACCTTTGTTCAGGCAAGTGCCTCCCAGATTTTCTTTTTCCACTACTGTTACGGAAGCGCCAAGCTGTGCAGCACGAATAGCCGCTACATAACCGCCGGGACCGCCTCCAATTATAATTAAGTCTTTCATTAAAACTGACACCGCCTTATTATTTTTATTCTTCCGGTTCCCACCGTACGATAGGATTCCTTGCTGCTCCAACTTCATCCAGTTTTCTTACCGGTGTGGTATGAGGCGCTGTTTTAACAAGTTCCGGATCATTTTTAGATTCTTCCGCAATAGCCTTCATGGCATTAATAAAATCATCGAGCATTTCTTTGGACTCGGTTTCCGTAGGCTCCACCATCAAGGCTTCATGTACAATGAGGGGGAAATAAACCGTTGGCGGATGATGTCCGTAATCCAGCAGTCTTTTTGCAATATTTGTTGTGGGCATTTCTGCAATATC
>SKRE01000185.1 GCA_007118655.1 Clostridiales bacterium
AACCGTCCAACCGAGATGTTAAAGAAATACGGTGTGCGCCGGGTGACGAGCCTTACTGCGGGATCAATAAAAAGTCTTTATAAATACTATAAACTGGTGCAAACCGGGAACGAAAAATAAAGAATCAATGGAAGATTGGATGATTTGGGCCTAATCTCTTTCTTGAAAAAATGTAGAAATAAATTGCTATCATTCGACAAAATCCGTATAATGATAGGTAGAAATATATCAACGTATGTTTAACGCATAGAGACATAACGAACACTAATATAAACGAGGGGTGGATAAACAATGGACGTAAATTCTGTGAAAATTATTGAAAACTTCCCTCATGCCTTTGCCTATCATGAAATAATAAAAAATGAAGAAGGAAAACCCATAGATTACAAGTTTATCAACGTGAATGAGGCCTTTGAAAAGGTGACGGGATTAAAGCGAGAAGAGATTCTCACCCACAAAGTAACGAAAATCTTTCCGGAAATGGTTCAATCAGAGTTTGACTGGATCAGTACATATGCAGAAGTGGCCAGTGCCTGCAACAGTATAACGTTTAAAGAGTATTCCGACTCTATGAATAAGTGGGTTGAGGTAACGGCTTTCAGTGATCGCGAAGGATTTTTCAGTACGGTTTTTCGAGATATTACAAAAGATGTTCTTGAAAAAAAAGCCCTGGAAGAAATTGTAGAGCTTTCGGAGCATTGCCTTCATAACGACCATGAAACCCTTAATTATCATAAAGTAAGCACTGCGGTGCGGAAAATCTCCAGAGGAACTCAGGTTAAGTTTGAACTTTACCGGGAAGACAAGAAGGATTTTATACAAGCGGCAACAGCGGGAAAGAAAATTTTGGAAACCGCCGGAGGTTGTGATGATACGATATATGTCAAAATGATCGAAAAAGAAGGGAAGGTTTTTGGGAAACTGACGATACTAATGCACCCGGAGGAACCTCTTCAAAACGAAGAATACCTTCAGATATTAACGGGGATTCTAAGCCAGTATTTTGACCGGCAGAAAATTCATGAAAAGCTCCGACAAGAGAATGAGCAATTGTTTTTGCTGTTCGATCATATCGATGAACCGATCTATGTGGTGGACATGGATACCTACCAAATTCTCTATGTGAACGACGCGGGAAAAGAAGATTTTGGAGATATCCAAGGAAAAACCTGTTGGAAAGTCATGCATCCCGGCCAAGAAGAAACCTGTACTCTTTGCCCGATTTCCGAGTTGAAGGATAAAAAAAATCCTATGGTTACAAAGCGCGAAGAATACTATCATAAAGAGAAAAAGCGATGGTATCAACGGACGGACACAGTCATTGACTGGCCCGGCGCCCGGCGGGTCAAATTAACGATGGCCTTTGATGTCAGTGATCGAAAAGAAGCGGAAAAGCAGGAACAGTATCTTCGTACGGTAATGGCCAACGCTCATGACTCAATTATAGTCACTGATGGAGATTTTACCATTACCTACATAAATAAAAAAACGGAAGAGCTTTTCGGATATAGGAGTGAAGAACTTATTGGTGAAAAAGTGGGGATGCTTTATCCTGAAAGCGAAAGGAAAAAGGTTCAACGGACCATCTTTCCAATTTTGAAGTCCGGTAAAAAGTACTCCGGTGAACTCCATACTAAGAGAAAAGACGGGGGTTCATTTTATTGTGAAATATCGGTTTCTCCAATGGACGGGGGCAATAAAAAGATGGGGGGCTATATTGGCATTCAACGGGATATTACGGAGAAAAAACGGATGCTGGATGAACTGAATCGCAGCAACGAGCGATACAATGAACTGGCAAGGCAAAGCGGAACCATAACCTGGGAAACGGATGAAACTGGGCTTTATACCTATGTGAATCCCATTGTCAAAGAAGTATACGGATATTCACCCGAGGAACTAATCGGTAAAGTGTGCTTTTATGACCTTTTTATGGATGAAGAGAAGAGTAAATTGAAAAAGAAATTTTTCGAAGTATTCTCTAAGAAAGATTCCTTTGTTAACTTTATTAACGCCACAAAGGGAAAGAATGGAGAGGCGGTCATTGTATCCACCAATGGAATGCCGATTGTAAGCAGGGAGGGGACCTTAAAAGGTTATAAAGGAGTAGATACGGATATTACAGAGCGGATACTGATGGAAGAGCAAAATTATATGGAGCAGGAGAAATTCAGAACCACACTCCTCTCCGTCGGAGACGGGATCATCGCCACGGATGAACTGGGAAGCATCACAGTGATGAATAAAATCGCCCAGCATTTGACGGGATGGACCCAGGAGGAGGCCTACGGAAAGCCCTTTGAAACGGTCTTTCGAATTATTCATGAAGAGACGAAAAAACCTTGCAAGAACCCTGCAAAGCATGTGCTGTTAACCGGGGATACCGTCGAGCTGGCTGAGAATACAGCTTTGATCACAAAATCGGGAAATATTGTTCCAATCGAAGACAGTGCATCGCCCATCAAAGGAAAGGGTGGAAAAGTCACCGGAGCAGTCATTGTTTTTCGGGATTATACGGAAAAGAGGGAAAAAGAACGGGAAGTAGAATATTTAAGCTTCCATGATCATCTAACGGGATTTTATAACCGACGATATATGGATGATGCGTTTATTCGCCTGGATGAGCAACAGAATTTCCCCATTGCTCTTATTACCGTAGATGTCAACGGACTTAAACTGACAAATGATGCTTATGGACACGATATGGGAGATAAGCTGTTGAAAGCAGTGGCTGCAGCACTGACTCAGGCCTGCCGGACAGGTGATATTGTTTCAAGAGTCGGTGGGGATGAATTTGTAATTTTGCTGCCCCAAACATCATATAAACAGGCGGAATCTGTTCAAAGCAGGATAAAAAGTCTTTCCCGGCGAATCAATCTGGATTCCGTTATTGTATCTCTTGCCATCGGTTTCGCAGTAAAAAATGAAGAGGAACAGAATCTTTGGGATGTGCTGAAGCTAGCGGAAAATCGAATGTATAAAAATAAGGTGAAGCACGGAAAGGTGATGAGAAGTAAAACCATTGAAACCGTGCTTAGAAGCATCAACAACAAATATGATAAAGAACAGATTCATACTGAAAGAGTGTCTTTGTATTGTGAGGCGATTGCTAAAGCCTTAGAGTTATCTAATCAGGATATTGAAAGAATCAAAACCATCGGTGTTCTTCATGACATTGGAAAAATCACCGTTTCTCCAGATATTCTCAACAAAAAAACAAAGCTAACGGAGGAAGAGTGGAATCAAATTAAACAGCACCCTGTAACGGGTTACAATATCTTAAAAGGAGTTGAGGAATACCAATCCTTCGCAGATTCGGTTCTCCATCACCATGAGCGTTGGGACGGAAGAGGATATCCCACCGGATTGAAAGGAGAGGAAATACCTTACTTCGCCAGAATTGTAACCGTAGTCGATGCCTTTGAAGCAATGACGGCGAAAAGAGCTTATCAGAGGATGAAAACCAATGAAGAAGCCATCGAAGAGCTAAAACGATGCGCGGGAATCCAGTTCGATCCTGAGATAGTTCGGGTGTTCGTAGAGAAGGTCTTGAAAGGTAAGTTTTGAATGAGAAACTCGATGCAAGAAGTAATTGATGGAGTTATTCAACCAAAAATCATACTTAGCAATTAATACAAAAGACAGATCCCTATTAATGGATCTGTCTTTTGTTTACCTGATTTATAGTAGGGATGCTATTTTTAGAAGTAGATCCTAGAATTAAAAGTCCCCCGTTACCACTTCCGCCAGATTCGTGGAATGATCCGCTACCCGGTTAAGGTTACTGATTAAATCCAAAAATATGACGCCGGACTTTGGAATACAAACTTTTTCATTGATTCTTGAGATATGATTCTTTCTTAAATTACGTTCTAAAGTACTGACTTCTCGGCTCTTTTCAATGACCGACCGTGCTAAGCTCTGGTCTTCATTGTCAAAAGCGGAAATAGCATTTTTCAGCATTTCATCCACCAAACCATAAAAATGCTTAAGCTCTTCCATGGCGTGATCCGAGAAAACCAATTCGTCCTCTATTTTAGATTCCCCCAACAGGATAATGTTTTCTGCATGATCTCCAACACGCTCTAAATCACTGCTGACATGCATCAATGCCGTAATGCTTTTGGCTTGATCCTGTCCCAGGGAGTTTTGGCCGATTTCCGCTAAAAAACTGGTAATTTCTTTTTCCAAGCTATCAATCAAATCCTCCTTTTGAAGGGTGGCCTCGATCATCCCCCGATCATTGGTATGAAATATAGAGATTGAATCATGGAGCATCTCCCGGGCGATTTGAGCCATCCTCAGGAGTTCCTGTCTTGCCACACCGATGGAGGCCGTGGGTGACTGAAGAAGTCGCTTGTTAAGGTTTTTGGTGCCGGACTCCACCGCCTGTACTTCTCCCGGTAAAATCCTGGTGATCAATCGTAATAGAGGGTTGATAAATGGAAAAAAGAGCACTACGTTCAGCACATTAAAAATGGTATGGGCATTGGCCACCTGCCGGGTGACGGTACTGCCGGTAAAAGAAATAAAATGAACAAAAGGATAAAACAGCAACAGGGCCACGAGGACTCCGGAGATCTTCACACAGACAATGGCCAATACAGCTCTTCGAGCCGTTAAATTGGTTCCGATACTGGCTAGTGCTGCGGTGATGCTGGTTCCGATATTTGCTCCAAGGACAATGGCAATGGCGGAAGGGGTGTCAATTACTCCTTGCAGGGTCATAGCAATGACTACCCCGGCAGTGGCACTGCTGCTTTGAATCATGGCGGTAAAAACCGCGCCGGCAAGGACCCCCAAGGGCGGGATGGCTCCGAAGGTAGCTAACAGGTCAATAAAAGGCGGATAGTCCCGTAGGGGATACATGGCATCGGACATGATTTGCAGTCCTAAAAAAAGAAGACCAAAGCCGAGGACTCCCTGCCCTAGGGACTTATAGAGCCGTTTAGTTGAAAAAAGATGAATCGCCGACCCAATACCGATTACAGGATAGGTAATTACGTAAATATTAAAGGAAATCAACTGAGCGGTGAAGGTGGTTCCGATATTGGCCCCAAGCATGGTGGTAAGAGCCTGAGAAAGGCTCATCAATCCGGAGTTGGCAAAACTTACTACCATAACGTTAGTGGTGCTGCTGCTTTGGACAAGAATGGTTACCAAGGCTCCGGTAATGGTGGCCATAACTGGATTGGCCGTTAAAATTTCAAGGATACGCCGCAGACGGTCACCCGCCGCTTTTTGTAGTCCGGAAGCCATGGTCTTCATGCCAAAAAGGAAAAGACCCAAGCCGCCGATCATGCCCAGTGCAATCGTAGAAAACACAAAATTACCCCCCTCACTGTTATATTACTTTATTTTTCTTCACTGAGTATAGTATTCGACATCCATATGAAAAATCCTCTAAAGAATTTACTGGAACTTTAAATGTCACTTTTAGGCAACCTGTCTGATGCGATACTTTAGTACAATTATTACGCAAGATGAAGGAAGCATATAACAGGTAAAGCATAATACAATATTTACAGATTAGAATAAGGGGGATGAGGATTATGAAAAAGAATGCAGCGGAGAAGACCTTTTGATAGTCTCTCATAAATTTGCCTCTAAACTAAAGAACAGGGAGATTATCAAAAAGTCTCCCTGTTTTTTAGCTTTTCTTAGAATTTCACTGTTTTACTCATTGTGGGTCAACATTTCGATAATTGCCCGATTAAATAGGGGCAAATCTCCCGGCATTCGAGAGGTAATCAGATTGCCATCAACGACTACGGCTTCGTTAACGAACTCTCCTCCGGCTTCGATGATATCATTTTCAATATATTGCATTGCTGTAAGGGTTCGGCCTTCCAGCATTCCTGCACCGGCTAAAAGGTAAGGGCCGCGACAGATGGTTGCCACCGGTTTTTCCGTTGCCATAAAATCCTGAACAAAGACTAAAGCTTCTTCATTTAAATTTAGCACCCGGGGACTGTTGCCCCCGGGAATTATTAAAAGGTCATAATCGGAAGACGACGCCTCTTCGATGGTTTTTTCAATATCCAGGGTTAATTTAGAGTTATATGCTGAAACTTCACCAATCTCCGGACCGATAAGTGTACATTCCACTCCATGACGCTCCAGGTAGGCAATAGGGTTGGTCGTTTCGGAATCATGAAATCCATTGGCAATCAAAAACGCTGCTTTAATACCGGTTAAATCAGGAAGCTCCGATGCTTCTCCATCGCCGGAGGCGTTTTCATCGAGCTTTGCTTCAATATCTCTCTCTTCATCCATTTCTTTCGGGATGTCCCCTTCAATTGTTTCCTCTTCACCCTCTGGTATTTCCTCCAAGGTGTTCTCTTCAGTCAAAGATGTAGACTCTTCTGCGTGGTCGCTGCATCCCGGCATAAATAGGGATACACAGAAGATCACGACCAGGAACCAACCAATCTTTTTCTTGTTCATTTCTTTTTTGCCCTCCTTTTTAAAATTCTCTCATAAATGGCGGAAATAAAATCTGGGACCTGAATTTTGAATCCAAATCCAATAAAGAATCATATTGTCTCGGCAAAAGACAGATAGTTCTACTCAATAATTTTTCCTGTAGTAGATAAAAGCACAGAATTGTTCAATTGATCGGTTCGCCTGTGATGAAGAATGTCACCATCAAATTCAAACTCATAAAAATAAGACATTGCATTTTCAAGGCATCTAAAGTCCAATATAAAAGTATTATCAGCCGTCCAATGACCTCTGGGTGCCGCTTGGGTATCTACCTGATCGTAGTAAAAAAAAGTTTCAATATGATTTACTCGATAGACATTATCAAGGCCGATGGTCACCTCATATTCTCCGACTCCCTCTCGATGCCAAGTCCAAAAGGCCTCGTCACCTCCAGTAAAATCGAGGATATAGGTGTCCTCATCATCCATCAAATAAGTGTTGCCGGAAATTCCAGTTGCGGTTTCAGGGAGGCTCTCTGGTTCAATCCGATCTTCCGGGATACTCAACTCCTCAATTATTGTCTGGAGCCGGTCAAAGGCTTCGGGATTCTCTTCGATGGGTTCATCAGACACCACAGCACTTAAAATAGAGTTTTTCATAATGGAGTTCAGGGTATCGTAATGTCTATTTCCGATTCCACTGGTGATGACCACGATCATGTCTTCATCCGGTAATACAGCAAGATACTGTCCGCCGGCTCCGCTACCGACGAATCCTCCGAAGTCGGTGACCCACCAGGAATAACCATAATTGTTTTCTTCAACATGAGTTTTTGTAGCCGAT
>SKRE01000190.1 GCA_007118655.1 Clostridiales bacterium
CTACACCATCAGCACTGGCTGTCAGGAATGGGAAAAAAGCTGGGCATTTTCCAAGTATCCAAAAAAGATGAGGATCTCATTGATGAACTCCTTGCAATAATGAAGGAGGAAAATTTGGATTTTACCAACACTTTTTTAGTATTAACCTACGGCAATAAGGAGGCCCTGGGGATTGAAGAGAGTCAGGGATTAACGGATTGGCGTGGTAAATGGGAAAAACGCCTGGGTGAACAAACCGAATCCGAAGACGAGGCAAAGCAGTTAATGAAAACCTCCAATCCCGTAGTAATTCCCCGCAATCATCAAGTGGAAAAAGCCCTTAGGGAAGCGGAGGATAATAATGACTACCGTGGAATCAGTGATTTATTAAAAGTGCTTCGAAATCCCTTTGAATACAAAGAGGAACATGAGCCCTACCAAAAACCTCCCGGTCCTTTGGATAAACCCTATGTGACTTATTGCGGAACCTAGACTGCTCACCACTGGAGTATAGGTTGCCTCACTTTTATCGTAAGGGGCGCGCCTTCCCGGCCCAAATCAGAAAAGTAGATTAATTCACCCTAGGATGTTTAAATATGTTGGTAAATGGGATATAATGATAAAGAAAAAATTAGATTCGTAATTAGATTCGTAATAAAATTTCAAATGGAGGGTTATTTAATGGCAAAAGTGATTAAAGGAAAACCGGTGGCAGATAAAATTACAGAGGAATTATCCAAAGAAATTGAAAAGATCCGTGAGCAGGGAGAAGTACCCAAGCTTGGAACACTCCGGGTAGGAGAGCGGGGCGATGATATTGCTTATGAACGGGGTGCCGCCAACCGTATGAAAAAAATCGGGATTGATGTGGAGTCCGTAGTGCTTCCTCAGGATATAACACAAGAAGACTTTATTGTGGAACTGGAAAAATTAAACAATGATTCTTCCGTACACGGTATTTTGATTTTTAGACCCTTGCCGAAGCAAATAGACGAAAGTGTGATTAAATATATCATTGCGGCAGAAAAGGATATTGACGGCTTCAGCCCGGTGAATGTGGGAAAAATGGCGGAGGGAGACCCTACAGGATTTAACCCCTGCACCCCCACGGCGGTTATGGAAATGCTGGATTTCTACGGGGTAGAGATCAAAGGGGCCGATGCTTCGGTAATCGGTTCATCCATGGTTGTGGGAAAGCCGGCGGCCATGCTTTTACTCAATAAAAAAGCTACGGTTACGGTGGCTCACTCGAAGACAAAGGATACAGCCCAAGTTGCCAGGAACGGAGAAATTGTTGTGGTCGGCGTGGGAGTACCGAAGCTGGTAAAGGAAGACTGGATTTCTGATGGGGCAGTAGTCATAGATGTAGGTATTAATGTGGACGATGAGGGAAATCTTTGCGGAGATGTGGACTTCGAAAAAGTACAGGAAAAGGCATCCATGATCACTCCGGTTCCCGGCGGTGTGGGTTCCGTTACTACAACAATTTTAGCAAAACATGTAGTAAAAGCTTATAAACAGCAAAACTAAGAAATAAAAGACTTGGTAAACATGGGGAAATTTTTACAAAAGCTCTCTTTATGGTTCATCGTAATAAAGATACGGGAACCGTAAGGAGAGTGTTCTTTTATGGGAAAAATTAGTTTCACCGATCAAATATGTTATAATATTTAAACACGAATCAAGAAATGTTCACCATCCGGAGGCTAGAGAATGATTAGACAGTATTTATCGCCCATAGCCATGAGTTTTGGGGCATCCCTATTAATTATATTACTATCCGTGGTGCCCTATGCCATATATAATTACCGCAAGCGAGGGCAGGTTCCGGTGAAAAGAACCTTAATCGGTTATTCTTTTATCTGGTATTTAATTGCGGCGTATTTTTTGGTGATTCTTCCCCTTCCTTCCAGAGAATCGGTGGAAGCCTTAAATACTCCCCATTATAATCTTGACCCCTTTATATTTGCGGAACATTTTTTACGTTACTCAGGGATTGATCTTTCGGATCCCAGGACATATCCCGGCGCTCTTTTGCAGCCCACGGCCTATACCGTATATTTCAATTTGTTTTTAACGCTTCCCTTAGGGGTGTATCTGCGGAAATACTTCGGATTTAATTTCTTCAAAACCCTTTTGGCCGGATTTTTATTAAGTCTGTTTTTTGAGCTTACCCAACTTACGGGACTATATGGGGTTTACCCCAGACCTTATCGAATATTCAATGTGGATGATTTGATAATCAACTCCATTGGAGCGGCCACAGGATTTTTTATCGCTCCGATTTTTAAGAAATGGACACCGGAAATGGAAAAAGAGGAGAGTTTTGGAGCAATAAAAAAAGTTACCATTCCCAGGCGTTTGTTGGCTTTCGCCCTGGATGCTGCAATGATCATAGGACTATATTTCCCGGCCGGTATTCTTATGGAGTTTGTTTTCCTTCGGAACTTAGATGAGGGGGGGTTCAGTTTCACCTTAGCCTTTCTACTCGGTGCAGTATACTTCATAGGGACGACCCTTGCACTAAAAAAACAAACCCTGGGAATGGCCTTGGTAAAGATCGAGGTTCAGTCTGAGGAAGGGAAGAAACTTTCCCGAGGAAGAGTGATTTTTCGCCATCTGCTATTGCTTCTATGGTTTCCCGGGCCCTTAGCATTATTAGAGGTAACCGGTGTGGGAGAACCCTATATATCTTTCCTTTTTTTAGCAGGATTCGTAATTATGGGAACCGGAGCCCTTCATATAGGATTTACCTTGGTTCGAAGAGGTCGAAGACTTTTTTACGAGGGGATCAGTAAGACCGTTATAAAAAGTCTTAATTAGTTGAGAAAAACACCGATAAATATTAATAAACAGCAATAAATCCCATTAAATATTATTAAATATCAATGAATATCAGCATAATATATGTTAGTCTGGAAAGAGGAAAAGAATTTAAATGAGGTGATTATATGAAAGCATATCGAATTACGATACAGTTACAAGAGGTACATCCGTTAATGTGGAGAGAGGTGATGATTCCTGCCACGGCCACCTTTGAAAATCTCCATCAAGTGATTCAAAAGGTTTCGAATTTCAGGGGATGGGCCCTGGATGAAGCGGGACAAATGTATGAGTTTAATCTTCCCGAAGAGAATCTCCGTATTACCAACGATGAGGAAGCCTATTTAGAGCACCGGATGTATATAGAAAATCGGGAAGACGTGGCGAAAAGGCATGCGGATTCCACGGAAGAATTTCAAGCCTTTAATGAATCACGGCTAAAGGATTTGGAAACGGTGATAAAAAAACCGGAAGAGCTGCATGTCGGATATTATCTGGAAAAATATCAAAGTATGGAATACGTATACGATTACGAAGAGAAATGGCAATTTATTATTGGTTATGTAGAAACTGTGGGAAATTATGAGCATCAGCATCCGATATTAATGGACGGCGGGGAAGCGGCTCCCATTGAAAATCTGGGCGGATCTCAGGGATACAATGAATTTTTAAAGGTATACAGCGATCCGGAACATCCCGGGCATAAAGATTTAAAAGAGTGGGCGGAGAAACAGGGATACAAAGAGTATGATAAAGAAATGATTAATGAGAAGTTGAAAGAATTAACCATATAAGAAAAAACAAGCTGTCCGGAAAGGCAGCTTGTTTTTTTCTTGGAAACAGGAACCTGTGGCAGCGTTCAACACTAAAAAAAGGGTATAAAGTGAATGTATACTTTCCCGTAAATCCGGGATCACAACAAAGGAAACTAAAAAGCACATAAATCAGCGGAGACATCACGATGACTTCCGAAAGCGGATTCCCTGGAAAAGGAGGAGATCAAATGACCGTTTCAATTTCCAATCCGGACATAAGTCGGCGATGGAGGATTCTTCTAGGGGGCTTCCTGCTTTCTTTAATGGGAGGCATGAGCTATGCTTGGGGGTCTTTTGTGGTTCCCTTGGTCATGGAATGGGGCTGGACGGCGACCCAGGCCACAATGCCTTTTACGATTATGATTATCGTATTTTCCATAACCATGATTCCCGCGGGGTGGATTCAAGATAAGATTGGTCCCCGTAAAGTTGCCACATGGGGGGCCTTGCTGTTTTTTGTTGGTTACGCCCTGTCGGGGCTGCTTCGGTGGATCCCTTTTCCCCTTTGGCTGGTTTTTTCCTACGGCATTCTCGTAGGGACGGCCTGCGGTCTTACTTACGCGTGCATTGCCCCCACCGCCCGTAAATGGTACGGGGATCGGCCGGGATTTGCGGTTTCCACCGCCGTAATGGGATTCGGTCTGGCTGCGGTTGTTTTTTCACCCCTTAAGCGTCAAATGATTGATTTGTGGGGGGTCGACGGAACCTTTATCGTGCTTTCCATATTTATCGCGGTGGTTGCATTAATCGGGGCACGACTTCTCAAAAATCCTCCCGAAGAATACTGTTGTCCTCAACGAAAAGAAACCGTAAAAAGCAAGGGGGTTAAATCAGCGGAGCTGCTTAAAGATATTTCACCGAAGGAGTTTGTTAAAACAAAGGTGTTTTATATTCTTTGGTTAGCCCTGGCCATGGTGATCGGGGGAGGATTAACCGCCATCGGTCTAATTCCTGCCTATGGGGAAATTGTATTGAATTTGGAGCCTGCAATTGCAGCGACGGCTATCTCTGCCTATGCCCTGACTAACGGACTGGGCCGTCCCTTTGTCGGTTATTTATCCGATAAGTACGGTACCCTTCGGGTTATGATCACTGTGTATATCATGCAGGCCATGGTATTTTTTGCCCTGCCGCTGATCGCATTAAACTTTGGACGGCTCCTTGTATGCTCATTGTTTTTAGGGGTGGGATATGCCACAACCTTTGCACTTTTCCCGGTGCTGGTGGCTTCGGGCTTTGGCACGAAATATTTGGGACTGAATTACGGCTTAGTATTCAGTGCTTTTGGAATCGGGGCCCTTACAAGCTTACTTGGATCGAGACTGCTGGATGTGACCAATTCCTTTACGCCGGCCTTTTTACTGGCGGGAAGCACAACGGTTTTGGGACTTGCCCTCCTGCTGATATTTCGCAGGGAAATAGAGGGTCCATGAGATATAAAACACAGTAAAAAGTACAATGGATATCCATTGTACTTTTTTTGTGAACATAACTAAGGATTCACTGAAAGTGCAGGCTTATTTATTGATTTTTTGAATCAAAGAAGTTTTCAGCCCCTCTACACGGTAACGGTCAAAGAGTTCGTGACAGGTGTAGGTAAACTTTATGGTATGCACATCCTTAGAGGAAGCGCCCTCCTCAATTAATTCCGGCCACGAGCGCAGAACCGGCTCATGAACCGGCTTGGGAAAGGCAATGCCGTCGATGGTCAGTAAGTGGGTAATAGCCGCCGTCGTGTATATATCCAATGCATTACTGAAGTCTTTAAAATAATCCTTTAATACCAGCATGGCATGGAGACCGGTAATACAGTGAAGCGCTACGATGCTTTTTGTATGATTAAAGGCGGGAAGACAGATGTCCAAAAGTCCCAAGACTTTATCATCCGCTGTACCCTGAATCAAAAACCCCTTATTTAGATACTCAGGGCTTTGGTATAGTTTTTTCATGGTTTTGCCTAGGGAATCATTTTCACAGAGGATTTTCTCAACTGCGGAGGTTTTCATTAACGCCTCTAGGTTATCCCGAATCTGATCCCGGGGGATTTTTCGAAAAAAGGGGGTTGCTTTTCGGTAAGCGGTGACATAATACGCAAGGGCCCGGGGGATCTCCTCACTAAGAGCTCCCTCAATAGAAACCCCTTCTTTGGCATAGGCCAGCCGTATGGTAACGTGGAAAAGTCCGGAAGACATTCCCAGGGGGTAATCATTCAGAATTTTTTCAATCATGCTATCCGGGCCCCGGGTCTGTACTTCATCCTTCATTAATTCCAGGCAAGCCTCATATTTCTCTTTTTTTCCGAGACATTCATCGATGGAAGTTGCCGGGGTATAACTCTTTGAGACGGGGTCCACATTAAATCGTTCATTATAAAATTCCGTGTAGGATGCCACCCTTTCCAGATCCTTCGTGAGTTGATAAAGGGCTAATTGTCCCATGGGAAGGTGATTGACCAGCCCTTCCATATAGGGGGACTGCTGTCTTCCATGTTCGTTGATCAGTTGGCTCAGGTTCATTGCTTTTCCTCCTTCGTTAACCTTCGTTAACCTTTGGTTATTCCTCGAACAGCACTTTCATACCCTATATTTATCCAATTTTAATTAAGGTAAACTTATACTTTGGAAATATAAAGATTTTTCCTCTTATGTTATAATAATCAGAAAGAATCCCCGGCAGTACATAAACAGGAGGCAATTATTATGGACGTAATGATGCAGCAAATTCTCTTTGGAATCCTAATTATATTTTTAGCGGCCATGACCCAAGGGGCCACCAGTTTCGGTTTTTCCTTAATTGCGGTGCCTCTTTTGGGAATCATGATTCCCTTGCAGGTTGCGGTGCCCATATTAATGATTTACAGTTTAATCCTAAACAGTGTCATTCTTTACCATATCCGGCAGCATGTTCAACTCAAGAAGATCATCGTGCTGGTCATTTCCGGAATGGCAGGCACCCCCTTTGGGGTATATCTGTTGAAAGCCTTGGAGGAGAGCACCCTGAAGCTGGTGGTGGGCATCATTATTGTCATTGTGGCCGCGGTAAACATTTCCGGGTATCATATAAAAATGAAAAACGGCAAACGGTCCTTTATTCCCGTAGGTTTTGCCAGCGGATTGCTAAACGGCAGTGTATCCTTGGGAGGCCCTCCCATTGTACTGTTTCTAAACAACCAAAAGGTGGAAAAGCAAATTTTTCGGGGTAATTTAACCCTGTACTTTTGGATGATTAATCTCTTTTCCATCCCTACCTATTTTTTCAGCGGTTTGATCACCCGGGAAGTGGTCAGCTACTCTTTATATCTTTTCCCCGGACTGATTATCGGAACCTTAATCGGCATACGTATGGGAAATCAAGTCAATGAGCGGCTTTTTAAAAGAATCAGCACGGGTTTGATTATGGGGATGGGAATACTGTCGATTTGGTCGGGATTGTAACGTCGGGAAAGAAATAAAAAACAGGGAATGCCTCCTTTAAGATTTAATCCGGTGGAAAATGGGTATCATAAA
>SKRE01000178.1 GCA_007118655.1 Clostridiales bacterium
GTGAAAAGGGATATCGAAGCCCTGGCTAATACTATGGATTACATGGAACTCGGAACCACAGAAGGTTATGAACGCCTATTTGCAAAATCCCTTCAATTCTAATAATGGACAGCGTGGACAGCGTGGACAGCGGGACGGAGTTATTGTCCTCCTCGAACGGACAGCTGGATGGAGTTATAGTTTCGCAGCTAAAGCAATAAAGGGAAAAGAGACAGGGGGTTTGTCTGCTAAAATAACAGACAGATCCCTGTTCCTGCGTCTGGTCTTTGAATCTGGTCTTTGCGTCGGGATTCAGCCCCATTGGATTGTTTTTGGCTGGACAACCTATGAGTTCTTTTTTATGGAAATACCGATAGGCATAACATGAGATTAAAAATATTATAGGAATTGGTATACAATTTAAACTGTTTCGTCTTTAAGAATTGCTATTGCTTATTGCCGGTTAATTTGATATAGTACTGTCTTGTGGCTAAAGAGAGGCAAGGATTTTTACATAGAAACGGATACAAAGAAGATTTTAAAAATGAACAATAAAAAGCGTTTAACACGGATATGCTATGGAAGTTTACCCTGTTTTTACGACGGGGTATTTTTACGGCCAATTTTAGGGAACGAGACACTTAAGAAGGACATTTTAAGGAGATGATTCAATGATAAAACAGTTAATGAAGAAAAACCAAAACCGGTTTCTCCATATGGGAAATCTGCTGAGCAGTAACAGAGCAATGATAAAAAATGATATTTTGTCGGGACTTACGGTAGCCCTGGCCCTGATTCCCGAGGCTGTGGCCTTTGCCTTTGTAGCGGGGGTAAGCCCCATACTCAGTCTGCAAACCGCAGTGATGATGGGACTGGTGGCGGCGATTTTTACCGGAAGGCCTGCCATGATCAGTTCATCGACGGCGGCAATTTCCGTGGTGTTTGCATCACTGATTTCACAGCATGGTCTCGAATACCTTTTTGCCACCGTTGTGCTGATGGGGATCATACAAGTTGTCATAGGGGTTCTTAAACTCGGGAAGTATGCAAGGATTATTCCCTATTCCGTAATGCTGGGATTTTTGAACGGACTGTCCATTGTGATGTTTTTAGCCCAGTGGGCACAGTTTAAAGTAAATGAAGTGGTTACGGTAAATGGTATGGAAACCGTGGAGAAAGTTTGGCTTCCCGGACGGGATCTGGTAATTATGCTGTTCCTTGTAGGGGTTACCATGGCAATCATTCATTTTTTTCCTAAATTTACGAAGGCAGTGCCTTCAAGTTTGGTGGCGATTATTGTGATGACAGTTTTGGCCGTGGTGTTAAGCCGAAGCGGATATCACCTGCAAAATGTACAGGATTTCGCGGGAATGGAGCTTAAGGGAGCGGTACCGCGGTTTCACATCCCCCAAGTTATCATCAGTCTGGATATGCTTCGAATAATTGTGCCCTACGCCGTAATCGGAGCTTTAGTAGGTCTTACCGAGGCGGTACTGACCCTTCGGGTAATTGATGAAATGACCGATACCCGGGGGAAAACCAATAAAGAGTGTGTAGCCCAGGGGATTGCCAACACCGTCAACGGATTCTTCGGTGGAATGGGGGGCGACGCCATGATCGGTCAGTCGATTATTAACATCAAATCCGGGGGGCGTACAAGGCTTTCATCCATTGTAGCGCCGGTGGCATTATTCATCTTTATTATGTTCGGATCAAGCTTGGTAAATATGATTCCCCTAGCGGCTCTGGTTGGGGTAATGTTTATGGTGGTGGTAGGTACCTTTGAGTGGCAAAGCTTAAAGTATGGAAACAAAATACCGAAACAGGACTTTGCAGTGATCGCCGTAGTAACTTTGGTTACCATCTTTGCCGATTTAGCCACCGCAGTGATTATCGGAGTAATCTTATCGGCCTTGGTATTCGCCTGGGAAAAGGGAAAAGTCATTTATGTGAATGTTGAAAACGATGACAACGGTTCGAAAACTTACAAGATCAACGGCTCCGTATTCTTTGGTTCCGTGCTGAATTTTAAGGAATTATTCGATGTTAAAAACGATCCCGAGGACGTCATCATTGATTTTAAATATGCCAAGGTTATGGATCACTCGGCAATTGAAGCCATCAATGGTCTTGCGGAGAAATACGAGACCCTGGGAAAAAAGCTTACCTTAATTCGTTTAAGTGAGGATTGCCAAAAGCTGTTTAAAAATGCGGAAACCATCGTCTGTGTGAAAATTGATGAGACCGGAACCTTAGCGCCGAAGCATCGATACGTATAATAAATATTAATACAGGTGTATAATTATCTATTGACATTCAAGCCTCCTTTTGATATGATTACTGAAATCATAAGATCTTTTAAGGTAGTCCCGAGAGGCTAACAAGGATGTATGGAGGGTGCATATTTTGAAAAATCCTAAGCCTTGTCCCGTTACGGGGGGAGGGCTTTTTTTGAGGAATATTCACTGGAGATCTTAGGATAATTATTCTAAGGAGGAAGTATATGAAAGGGAAACTTGTTTTAGAGGATGGAAAATGTTACTCCGGAGAGTTTTTCGGTGAGAGGGAAAATACAATCGGCGAGGTTGTGTTTAACACGGGGATGAACGGCTATCAGGAACTGATGACGGATCCTTCCTATACCAATCAAATTGTGGTTATGACCTATCCGGAAATCGGAAACTACGGATTTAACGAAGAAGATCTGGAATCGAAGGAGCCGAAAATAGAAGGGCTTATTGTAAAGTCCCTCTGCCTACATCCCAGTAATTACCGATCCGTGGGAAATCTGGAGACCTATATGAAAAAACATCACATTTCAGGCCTAAAAGGAGTGGACACCCGAAGCTTAACGAAGCACATTCGAAGCCGGGGGTCCATGAGAGGGATGATTCTTCCTGAAGGTCATGAAGTAAATTGGAACGCCAAGGAAGTAATCGATCATCATGAGAAGATGAAAAATCCCGTGGACTTGGTGACTACAAAAGGTGTTTATTACCGGGGAGATGCATCGGGAGAGCCTATCGCCGTAGTGGATTTTGGAATTAAAGAGGGGATTCTAAGAGCGCTGGAGCACAAAGGCTTTAAAATTACCGTGTATCCCGCCTCTACCAAAGCCCGGGAGATTCTTTCGAAAAACCCTGTGGGAATCGTGTTATCCAACGGACCGGGAAATCCCAAAGACCTGCCCGAGGCGGTGGAGGAGTTAAAAAAATTGATTTCCTCCAAAACCCCCATCATGGGAATTTGCCTTGGTCATCAGCTGTTAACCCTGGCCTACGGCGGAGATACAGTTAAGCTTCTCTTTGGTCATCGGGGAGGAAATCATCCCGTAAAAGACTTGACCACGGGAAAAGTCACGATTACATCCCAAAATCACAGCTATACCCTGGATCATGAAAAAATACCGAAAAACATGAAAGTTACCCATATCAACTTAAACGACGGAAGTATTGAAGGCCTCTGTCATCAAAGGGATCCTGTTTTTTCCGTACAGTATCACCCGGAAGCCTCTCCGGGGCCCATGGACTCCGCCTATCTCTTTGATCAGTTTTATGAAATGACCCGTAAGAAGGGGGTGAGCCGATGTCTTTAAATAAGAATCTTAAAAAAGTAGTGGTAATCGGTTCCGGTCCCATTATTGTAGGCCAGGCGGCAGAATTTGATTATGCGGGAACCCAGGCTTGTCTCGCACTTAAAGAAGAGGGGATCGAAGTGATCCTGATTAACTCCAATCCCGCCACCATTATGACGGATACCAAAATTGCAGACCGGGTATATATGGAGCCCCTGACCCCGGATTTTGTTAAAAAAATCCTTCGAAAGGAACAGCCCGACGGACTCCTTCCAACCCTGGGAGGACAGGTGGCATTAAACCTTGCGGTGGACCTTTCGGAGGAGGGATTTTTGGAAAAGGAAGGGATTAAATTACTGGGCACCCAGCTCAGTGCAATTCAGCAAGCAGAGGACCGGGATCTGTTTAATAAGATGCTGGGAAGCATTAATGAACCCATTGCCGAGAGTAAAGTGGTTACGGATTTAGAGGATGCACTGGACTATGGAGAAAAAATCGGCTATCCCCTGATTGTTCGACCGGCCTACACCATGGGGGGAACCGGCGGAGGGATTGCAGAAAACCGGGAGCAGCTGAAAATAATTGCAGCCCTGGGGATAAAAAGCAGCCGTGTGGGACAGATCCTGGTGGAACGGTGTGTTGCCGGCTGGAAAGAGATCGAGTTCGAGGTCATTCGGGACAAAAATGATACCTGCATTGCGGTTTGCAGCATGGAGAACGTGGATCCTGTGGGCGTTCATACGGGAGACAGTATTGTGGCCGCACCAAGTCAAACCTTATCGAATCAGGAGTATCAGCTCCTTCGAAGTGCATCCCTAAAAATTATTAGAGCCTTAAAGGTGGAAGGGGGCTGTAACGTACAGTTTGCCCTGGACCCCAAAAGCATGGACTATGTAGTTATTGAAGTAAATCCCCGGGTAAGCCGGTCCAGTGCCCTGGCCTCCAAGGCTACAGGATATCCCATTGCCCGGATTGCCGCGAAAATTGCAGTGGGACGGACCCTGGATGAAATTCCCAATCCCGTCACGGGCATTGGTCACTCGGCCTTTGAACCCAGTCTGGATTATGTGGTGATAAAAATCCCCCGATGGCCCTTTGATAAATTCAAAACCGCAAATCGGCAGCTGGGAACGCAGATGAAGGCCACGGGAGAGGTTATGGCCCTGGAGCGAAGCTTTGAAGGCGCCCTGATGAAAGGGATACGGTCCCTGGAGTTGAAGCGGGAAAGTATTCTGCTGCCGGAGCTCACCGCTCTTGGAAAAGAGGAGCTGTTAAAGCGAATTGTGCTTAGGGATGATGAGCGGATATTTTACATTGCAGCTGGGATCTCCGAGGGTGTAAGTCTGGAGTGGATCCACAATCAAGCGGGGATGGATTACTTTTTCCTAAAGAAGATCGAAAATCTGGTGGCGACGGAAAAGGAAATTCAATCCTTAAAAGTGAGGGGCATTGAGGGCATATCCATGGAACTCCTGATAAAAGCCAAAGGCCTGAACCTTTCCGATACCATGATTGCCAAGCTTTTGGGAATGGAGGAGAAAGAATTTCGTGGCGAGAGAAAGAAGCGGGGCATTGTCTCCTCTTATCATATGGTGGATACCTGCGCCGGAGAATTTGAGGCGAAGACCCCCTATTTTTATGGAAGCTACGGCGGAGAAAATGAGGCGATTCCCACAACCAAGAAAAAGGTGCTGATTTTAGGGTCGGGACCAATTCGAATCGGTCAGGGAGTGGAGTTTGACTACTGTACGGTGCATGCCCTCTGGGCTCTGAAGGAGCTGGGGATCGAGTCCATTGTAATCAATAACAATCCCGAAACCGTCAGTACGGATTATAACGCATCGGACCGGCTGTATTTTGAACCTCTTACAACGGAAGATGTGATGAATGTTATTGATATCGAAAAGCCCGACGGGGTAATGATTCAGTTCGGCGGCCAAACGGCGATTAATCTCGGGGAAGAACTGGAAAAATTCGGCGTAAACATCATGGGTACCTCAGTGAAATCCATTGATTTAGCCGAGGACCGGGATAAGTTTAACCGGCTGATGGAATCCTTGGATATTTCCATGCCCATTGGGAAAACCGCAAAGACAAAGTCCGAGGCCCTACAGGCCGCAAAGATCATCGGATACCCCTTTGTAATCCGACCTTCCTACGTTTTAGGAGGACAAAACATGGAAATCATCCATAGGGAAGAAGAACTGGAAACCTATATGGCCACCTCCGTGTTCGTCTCCCCAAAGCATCCGGTGCTACTGGATCAGTACCTCCATGGAATGGAAGTGGAGGTGGACGCCATCTCCGACGGGATGGAAGTCTTTATCCCCGCCATTATGGAACATGTGGAGCGGGCCGGGGTTCATTCAGGGGACAGCATCGGCGTGGTTCCGCCCCTTCGTCTTACGGAGAAGATGAAAAAGGGTCTTTATGAACGCACCCATAAAATCGCTAAAGCCCTGGGAATTAAGGGACTGATTAATTTACAGTTTGTCATCCACAAGGACCGGATCCTTTTTCTGGAAGTAAATCCCCGGTCCAGCCGTACGGTGCCTTTTTTAAGCAAGATTACGGGAATTCCCATGATCAACCTTGCCACAAAAACGGCCATGGGTAAGTCCCTAAAAGAACTTGGAATAACCGGGGGCGTTGCCGATGAAATCAATTTTTACGGTGTGAAGGCCCCGGTGTTTTCCTTTTCAAAACTCCTGGATGTGGAGCCTTCCCTGGGACCGGAAATGAAATCCACGGGAGAGTCCATCGGAATGGAGGTCTCCTATCCCAAGGCACTGTATAAAGCCCTGCTGGCAGCAGGGATTAAGGTGCCCCTGGACGGAAGGTTACTGGTGACCATTGCGGATAAAGACAAAGAAGAGGCCATGCCCCTGATTAAAGGATATCACGGCAAAGGCTTCAGCTTATCCGCCACGGCGGGAACGGCAAAAAAGCTGAAAGAACTTGGAATCCCCGCACAGGAAGTGGGTATGCTTGGGGAGGACCAGGTAAACGTACTGGACCTTATCACACAGGGTAAAGTGGATATGGTAATTAATGCCCCGGGAAAAGGCAAGCAGTCGAAACGGGACGGATTTAAAATCCGTCGGGCCGCAGTGGAGGCGGGCATCCCCTGCATCACCTCCATGGATACGGCAAAAGCCATTTTACAGGTCATCGAATCCCTCTCCTTAAACCTGATGGAACTCCAATAGGAGGACAGCGTGGACAGGGGGACGGAGCTATTGTCCTCCTTTCGCTTCAAATAACCTTCTCAAAGCCTAAATAATTGTTTGGGGGAAGGGTCAAAGGGGTAGGGTAATTGTCTCTATGAAGCAGGCACTCCAACTATCTCTGGACAATGTGCTTGCATTAAGGTGCTGTTCCATGATCTGCCATCAAAAGAGTTGTAATCCTCTGTGGACTATGTCTGTCTACTGAAACGTTAATGTTTTTCGTTGTAGAAACATAATTCCTCCATTGAGGTGTTGTTTATTTTTTCAAC
>SKRE01000121.1 GCA_007118655.1 Clostridiales bacterium
GAAGGGATGAGAGGGTTATGGAAAAAATAATCAAAGGGAAAAGTGTTTTGTTTGGGGGGATCCTTCTTCTTTTGTTGTTGGCAGTGGGCTGTAGTACTTCCAATTTAAAAGTTGGCTATGTCTCCACTGGAGTCGGCAACACATTTACCGCTTCGTACTACTATTTTGACGGAATAGAAAGCAGAAGAATTGAAGGAGAACCGGGGGAGGTTATTACCATTGCCTATAACTCGGAAGTGAAAAAAGGAAATTTAGAGATGAAAATTCAAAGTCCTACGGGAGAATTGTATCTTTTACCGACAGATATTAACTCGGAAGAATTGATGGAAATTCAGGTAGATAAAAGCGGAACCTACCGGTTGATCATACTGGGGGAGCGTACCAGGGGGTCCTTTAGTGTAGCTTGGTCTGCGATTTAAACTTTTCAAGGGAAAGACCCAAGCTTTATTGTGAAGTTGATAAAGGGGATATAATATAAGAAAACCTGCAAAATCTCTATAAGGGAGTGTGCAGGTTTTTTAAGTGTTACGGATGCCGATAATTTCCAGAGATAGGGAAAAAGTGATAAATAAATTCAAAGAGAACCATTTATATGATATCATATGAGTATAAGATATTATAAGTTTGAAAGTTTTTATAACTATTTAATATCATTAGATAAGACATTTATAAAACTTTTGTGAGGTGTATTATGAATAATAAGAATATCAGCATGCCAAGGCAAGTAAAATCAGAACAGACGAAAAAAAAGATTTTCGATGCAGCGGTGGAACTCATTAAAAAACATGGTTTTCAGTACCTGACAATTAAAAATATCTGTGAATTTTCCGGAGTATCCAATGGTTCTTTTTATTATTATTTCAAGACGAAGGATGAACTGTTGACTTACTATTTATCAGAGGTGTATAAACAATATGTTACCCAGTTAGATAATCCTAAGCCTCAAAGTGATTTCCGAAAAAGCATTTTGGATGCCTATCTTTTTTATGGGGATTACTGTGAAAAGACCGGCATAGACTTTATTTCCAGTTATTATTCCACGGAGAACAAAGCGCTTTGTCGCAGAGAACTAGCTCATAAAGAGAATGCAGGTACGGAGTATACTTCAATAATCGCTCAAACAGCCGGTGATCTTAAAGAGGCTAAGAAAAATGATTATTTAAGGGAAGAGATTGATCCTGCAGAAGCCGCAGCGGATATCTGTACAATTGTTAAGGGCATCATTTTTGAATGGAGTTTGAATGATGGGAAGCTAGACCTTAAAGAAACCATGGATCGAATCCTTATGGTTTATTTAGATAGTTTAGCCAGTGAAAAGTTTCGTAGAGAGTTCATCTGTAATTAAAAGCACCATAAAACAAAAGCAATGGAACTGTTGAAAATAATGCATTGAATAGAATGAACAAGTTAATTGGAGCCCTGGGGCTCTTTTTTTTTATAAAAGTGTTGACAAAGGATTATCAAAGTAATATTATTAGAGCATAAGTAGAGTGCACTCTACTTATGCTCTGGTTACACTCTATCCCAATACATAAATGAAAGGAAGATGAAAATGAAAAAAAATTTTGCAGTATTGCTAAGTATCTTTTTAGTTCTTAGCCTCTTTGTAGGCTGTGGTACCAACAATGAAATGACTACCGAAGCCTCTTCACAGGTCTATGAGGTTGCAGCTCAAGGGTATGGAGGCGATATGATCCTTGAGGTGGAAATTGAAGAAGACAGAATTATAGGGATTAATATTTTGGAACATCAGGAAACTGAAGGTGTTTCGGATATGGCCATAGAAGAAATACCGGATAGAATTATTGAAGCCCAGTCGTTGATGGTGGATACCGTTAGTGGCGCAACCCTTACCAGTGAAGGAATTATTGAAGGGGTAAAAAAAGCCGTTGTTGAAGCCGGGTTAAGTCTTGAAGATTTTATGATTGAAAGAGAAAGTACAGAACTGCAACAAGGAGATATTGAGGAGACGGATATTGTTATTGTAGGAGCCGGTATTGCAGGGATTATGGCGGCTATGGAATTAGAGGAAAATTATCCGGAACTGGATTTTATTATTTTGGAAAAATTACCGGTCTACGGAGGTTCGATAATAACCACGGGAGGAGCTATTTTTGCTGTGGATTCCCGATTACATGAAGAAGAGGGTAAAGAAACTGCCATGGAGGATCTGGTTACCTATATGGAGGAGAGTTCCCGAAAGGAGCTTAATCGAGACTTGATTCGAAACACTTTTGCTTTTTCTGAAGATACATTAAACTGGTATTTGGATTTAGGTCTTCCTGTTGATGGAGAGCTGCAGCCGTCCTCACCCCATAGCGATAAATTGTTTACCGCTTGGACCGAGAAGCGTGGGCAAGGGTTATTTCGATTCTTAGAAAGAGTTGTTGCAGAACAGGATTTCGATGTTCGACTTAATTCCGAGATAACGGAACTGATTGTAGAAGAGGATCAGGTTATAGGAGTGATGGTTCAGGACCCAGAGAAAGTATATGAAATCCATGCAAAAAAAACATTGCTTTCAACCGGTGGATTCGGCAGTAATGATGAATTAATGAAGAGATACGCCTATGAATTTGCAGAGGGGGTTATTGCAACTCATGGCGGAGCAACCGGAGACGGTTTTGAAATGACGGAACAATTTGGTACGGAAGTTGTGGGAGACGGAACCATGGGGACTATTGTAGCACCCGACGGCACACCGATTATTAACTCAACTTTTATGGTAAACACAGAAGGACAACGTTTTTTTAATGAACGGGACATCAGCTACCGAGTGCAACGAGCCATAGCGGAATACGCTGATAGTAAAGCTTACTTTATCAGCGAAGAGGAACATCTAGACAAAGATCAATTGGAAGAAGGTCTGGAAAGCGGCATGATCCAAAAGTTCAACGATTTGGAAACCTTAGCTCTTGAGCTGGGTATTAATGAAGAGCAATTAATGAAAGAGATCGAAGAATATCGCAGTGCCCTGGCAGAAAATGAAAGTCCGGGGTTTGATCTTCCTGCAGAGGATGCCCTTTCAATAGAAGTGGGGCCTTACTATGTTTCACCCGTGGTTGTTCGAACCTTTGGAACCATTCCAGGTATAAAAGTTACGGGACTTGGTGAAGTACTGGACGGAAATGAGGAGGTTGTGGGGAATTTATATGCTGCAGGAGAACTTATTGCAGGAAATGCATTTTCATATCAATATCCCGGGGCAGGTATAGGGATTTCCTTTGCGGCAAACACCGGGCGCCTGATCGCCCATGAAGCTGCAAAAAGTCTTGTTCAGTAATTCAAAAGAGAAGTATAGAGTAATACAGTTTAATTAATACCCTTTAAGAAAGATTAATATAGAAAACCGGCCGGGAAATAAAAATTTCTAGCCGGTTTTCGGTATTTTATGTTGAAAACTTTTATTATACTTTATTATGTTTAATTTGATTATAGATATTATAAAGCAAAAGCAATATTACTGCAGCAAAACTTGCGCCAATCATTAGCCATTTGGTCATCGTGAAAAACGGAACTATAAAGAGAAGAACAGGGATCCGCTCCGGATACATAAACATCACCAGGGAAGCCCCGGAATTTTCCATAAAGTCGAAGATTACTCCTAGAATTGGAAGGAGAATCAGATGGCGTGCTGAAGTGTGTTTTAATCCTCGCCCGAAATATGCGATGGAGGCCCACAGAAAAGCACCGTAAGCTAAGGGCCAAGCAATATCAAAGGTAAAGCGGGAACGGATATAATAAGCCCTTCCCTCGGAGCCGAAATCCCGGGCTGTACGATACAGGTCTTCTGCGGAATAAAACAATGAAGTATCCGGTGCAGAGGTATCTTCAAAGTACTCCTCGGACCGCGCTGCTTCACTGGGGAGTATCAGAAGAATAAACAGCATGAAAATAATAAGTGTGGCGAATACGAAAGTACCCCTCATCTTAACATAGGATATATTTATTATATTCGTTAACATTTTCTGCACCTCATTTCAAAGGTTATTTACCCGAAAATTATCAATCATACCCATGTGTCTGAATAAAATCTTAGATAATGAAGGTTTATCCATGAAAGTGCGATACGGATGTGGCTATATAGAATATTGTACCGATATAATTATAAAAAAAATGAAAACCATATTGCATTTTTTACTATGAAATTCTATGATGGAAGTATAATAAAACTAATAACGATAGAAAGAAGGGATGATATGAAAAATCAGACACAAAATTTGGTTCTTACAGGATTATTGATGGCTTTGGTTACCGTAGGCACGATGATGATCTCTATTCCTGTACCGGCAACTCATGGATACGTTCATGGAGGGGATATGATGATTTTTCTGGCAGCGGTGCTTTTCGGCAAGAAAAAAGGGGCATTGGCGGGAGGCGTAGGCTCGGCTATGGCTGATCTTCTATTAGGATATAGTCAATGGATTATCCCTACGTTAATCGTTAAGGGAATCATGGGCTACATGATCGGAAGCTTGGCCAACGGAGAAAGTAAACCGATTGTAACGCCACGAAATCTCTTTGCAATGTCCTTAGGAGTATTATGGATGACCTTTGGTTATTACATTGCTGGTGGAATCATGCTAGGAAGCTTCACTGCCGCTTTAGCAGGTGTTCCTGGAGATTTGTTACAAAGTTCAGTAGGAATGGTACTGTTTATTCCTATTGGGATCGCGCTTAAACGAACCTTATTAAAAGGCGGGCTGCATTGGAATTAACACAATGACTAGGACCTAAAAGAGAAAGTTAACCGGAAAACACAAAGGGAGATGGGGTATAGTGTTATGACAACACTAATTCAATCTCTCTATTTGTGTGTTTTTTGGGTAAGAATTCTTAAGAAAATGTTGACACAGACAAATAAT
Organism: Clostridiales bacterium; assembly: GCA_007118655.1. Classification (GTDB taxonomy): domain Bacteria; phylum Bacillota; class Clostridia; order Peptostreptococcales; family T1SED10-28; genus Isachenkonia. Next base: position 4,866 of record SKRE01000121.1, read on the forward strand.
ATGCTATAATATAATCAAAATTAGCACTCAACTAAAGAGAGTGCTAACAAATACAATCTATTTAAAAAATTAGTAAAGGAGTGGTTGATCATGGCAGGTTTAGTACCATTTAATCGAAGAAGAAAGGATTTAATGAGCACAGGATTTGATGACTTTTACAACATGCTTGACGACTTTTTCGCGGAGGATTGGGCAGGCCCCAGAAGTTTAATGAAGGATACTTTTAAAATCGACGTAAAGGAAGATGACAAGGAGTATATGGTGGAAGCGGAACTTCCCGGAGTCACCAAGGATGATCTGAATTTATCCATCGAAGACGGAAGACTATCAATTTCCGTAAACAAGGAGGAAGTTAAAGAAGATAAGGGACAGAAAAATTATATTCACAGAGAACGACGATACACCTCCATGCAACGGAATGTTTTTCTTGCGGATGCTGCAGATGAAGGCATCAAAGCTAAATTGAACGATGGAGTTCTGGAAATCATCGTACCGAAAAAAGTGGAAGAGGACAAATCCAAAGCAATTGAAATCGAATAACAGCTGAGATGAAAAACCACATTGGAGGCTATCCGATGTGGTTTGTTTCTATAGAATAAAGGGTAAGTATCTTAAAAGGATAAGGGGGTGAACCCATGGAGTATAAAAACTATTATGAAGTCCTGGGAGTATCCAAAGATGCTTCGCAGGAAGAAATTCGAAAAGCTTACAAGAATTTGGCAAAGAAATACCATCCTGATATGAACAATAACAGTGCTGCATCGGAAATCAAATTTAAAGAAATAAGCGAAGCCTACGAAGTATTGAAAGATCCGGAAAAGAGAAGGAAATACGACGAACTGCAAAATGCAGCAAAATTTCAACATGGATCCGAGTTCGATCCCCGGGACTTTGGTTTTGAATATCAAACCAGAGGAAGCCGTAACGGTGCTTCAAGTTTTGGAAGCGATGAATTCAGTGATTTTTTCAATATGTTTTTCGGTGGGCGAGGCGGCGGGTCCGATGATATTTTTGCAGGATTCGGAGGAGGCAATCGATCCTACCGGGGAGCTTCCGGGACAGCTAGCGGAGCCTCATCCTCAAATGCGGATATTGAAGCGGAAATGGAAATTGATCTATTAGAAGCTTACCGGGGTGGAGAAAAACAGGTGCGCATAAATACGGAAAGCGGAGAGAAAACCCTGAAAATTAAAATCCCCAAAGGGGTAACCGACGGTAATAAAATCAAACTGAAAGGCCAGGGTCGAATCGATCCTTTCACGGGGAAGAAGGGAGATCTATACATTAAGCTTTCCATTAAAAACAATAGGGATATTACCTTAGAAGGTTTGGATCTGTACAAAAATTTAAAAATAACTCCTTGGGAAGCCGCCTTGGGATCAAAAATCTCCGTGACGACCCTGGCGGAAAATGTGAATGTAAAGGTTCCCGGAGGAATTGAATCTGGAAAAAAACTGAAACTTAAAGGAAAAGGATACCAAAACGGAAACGGCCAACGAGGGGATTTGTATTTGACGGTTACCATTGTGAATCCTCCAAACCTCTCAGAAAAAGAGAAGGAACTGTACCAAAAACTTCAAGAAGTATCGGATTTTAAACCCAATCGTTAGAAAAATGAATAAGTAAAAGCACTAGTTTAAGACAATCGTGTAAGGAGGAATATTATTGAATATCGATAAGTTTACGCAACGGGCCCAGGAAACCCTGACATTTGCTCAAGAGCAGGCATTAACCCTGGGCAATCAGCAAATTGAAAGCGAGCATCTGCACTATGCCTTATTAGTACAAAAAGAAGGACTCATTGGAAAATTGATGAATTATCTGCAAAGGGACGCAGCGGCCATGGAAAAGGAGTTGTTTGCCTATTTGGAAGGACTGCCTAAAGTACAGGGACAAAGCGTCTCCAATGTATATCTCAGCCGAAAAGCAAATCAGCTGTTAATATCCGCAAAAGAGCAAGCGGAGGAATTTAAGGATGAATACATCGGCGTCGAGCACCTATTCTTGGCTTTACTTGAAGAACGGGGGACTTTTTCTGCAAAACTTTTCGGCCGTTTTGA
>SKRE01000118.1 GCA_007118655.1 Clostridiales bacterium
CGGAGGAGAAGCGGAAACCGCGGTCCAGAAGACCTCAAGGGAAAAAACGTCCCCCAAGAGGCAGCCAAAAGAAGAACAAATCACGGGAAGGAAAACCGAAAGCCGACCCCAAAGCAAATCCCAAGAATTCGTCCACGAAAGAATAAAGGGGAGGAAGACCCATGAGAATGAAAAATAAGGATATTTTAAAAATCGGAGCCATTATTTTAGTGGTTTTCGCATTGATTTGGTTATTCCGGGGGGTGTTTTATGAAGGAGACAATTCCGATAGCCAGGACGAAAGAAGAGAAGCCCTGGCAGAAATAAGAGCATCCCAGGAATTCGCCGGGCTTCCCATCGAAAACCTGGACGGAGAAACCAGCTCCATCACGGAACACGAAGGGTATCCCATCCTGATGACTTTCTGGGAAAGTGATGATGAAGAGAGCCAGGAACAATTGGCGATTCTGGACAATTTACTGTTGCTCCTGGAGGATGAAGTGGTATTTTTATCGGTCTATGAACCCGAGGACCGGGAGGTTCCCTACACCGTCGTAATCGATCAGCAGGGAATGATCTTTCAGGAATACTCGGAGCTGACCACAGAGGAATCCCTCCTTGCGGATATAGAAGAACTGTTGGAAAGGGACGAGCCCTAATGGAACGAATCGATGACCTGCAACTAAAAGGACTGAAAATCATACAAAACCCCCAGGGGTTTTGTTTTGGTATAGATGCGGTGCTGCTGGCCAACCATGTGAAATTAAAACCGAAAGACCGGGTAGTGGATCTGGGCACCGGCACCGGGATCATTCCCCTGTTGCTGGCGGGGAAAAGCAGAACCTGCAGCTTTCAGGGGTTGGAACTTCAAGCCCCGGTATGGGACATGGCTAAAAGAAGCGTGGCCCTGAACCATCTGGAACACCGAATTGAAATGATTCAGGGAGATATTAAGGCGGTGGGAGAGATCTTTCCCAAAAGCATCTATGATGTGGTAACCGCCAATCCCCCCTATATGCATAAGGACGGCTTGATCAATCCCGGGGATGCCAAAGGGATTTCCCGTCACGAGGTGGCCTGCGGTCTGGAAGACGTAATTCGAGGGGCCGCCACCCTCCTTCGGACCCATGGCCGCTTTTATATGGTTCATCGGCCCAATCGCCTGGTGGACATCATGTATTATATGCGGCGCTGGGATCTGGAACCCAAGGAGCTGACCATGATTCAGCCGAAAAAAGGAAAGGCCCCGAACTTACTGATCATTGAAGGAAAAAAAGGGGCCAAGAAGGAACTGAAAATCAAAGAACCCTTAATCATATATGAAGAGGACGGATCCTATACAAAAAAAGCCCTGGCACTGTATCATCAGGAAAATCTGGAGAGGTAACCGGGCAAGGAATCATAAGAATGTGACCGCGGAAAATATATCGGGAAAAATGGAGGGTTCAGCTATGAAGGATGGGAAAAAACCATATCAAACAGAAACCGTAAGTGAAAAGAAAACCGAAGAGGGCCCAAAGCTCTCCGGCGGTTCTGCCGGGACGCTTTGGATTGTACCCACCCCCATCGGCAATCTGGAGGACATCACCCTAAGAGCCCTTCGAATCCTAAAGGAAGTGGATAAAATAGCGGCGGAGGACACGAGAAACACCCGAAAGCTGCTAACCCACTTTGAGATCCATAAACCCCTAATCAGTTATCATGACCATAACGAAAAACAACGGAGCGAGACGATTACCTCGGATCTGGAAAAGGGCCTGTCCATTGCCCTGGTCTCCGATGCGGGAATGCCGGGAATTTCCGATCCCGGATTTGAAGTGATTCAGCGGGTAATTGAAAAAAACCTGCCCCTGGAGATTCTTCCGGGAGCCACGGCCTTTGTGAATGCCTTAGTAGGCTCGGGCCTGCCCAACAAAAGATTTGTGTTTGAAGGATTTTTAAGCCGGGAACGAAGGGAACGGAAAAAACGGCTGGAAATCCTGAAGGAAGAAGACCGGACCATGATCTTTTATGAGTCCCCCCACCGGATCAAGGAAACCCTACGGGATATGGGGGAAATCTTCGGACCCCGGCAGGGGACCATTGCCCGGGAGCTGACCAAACGTTATGAAGAGTTTATTCGAGGCAGCCTGGCCGCCCTTTTAGAAGGCTTGGAAAAAGCCCCCCTTAAGGGGGAGATTGTGCTGGTGGTTGAAGGCTTTCAGGGAAAAAAGGAAGAATCCTTTGAAGGGCTCAGCCTGGAGGAGCATCTGCTGCTGGTTATGGAAACCGGATTGTCGAAAAAAGATGCGGTAAAAAAAGTGGCCAAGGATCGGGGAATTCCCAAACGGGAAGTGTACGATGTGGGCATCGAATTTGAGGATTCTACAGACTAAGCCCCGGGGCCGATCGTCGGCATTGTAAAAAGAGAAAAAAAGCCAAAAAAAAACGGGTCATAGGAGACCCGATTTTTTTACTTATGATTGCCGCTGATTCAGAGAGCTTACTTCATATCGCTGATACAGGTGTCACAGACATTTTTCCCTTTATAATGCACAACATCCTTAGCATTTCCGCAGAAAATACAGGCAGGCTCATACTTCTTCAAGATTACACTTTCGCCGTCCACGTAAATCTCTAAAGCGTCTTTTTCCATGATGTTTAGGGTTCTTCGAAGTTCGATGGGAAGTACGATACGACCCAGTTCATCCACTTTCCTTACAATTCCGGTTGACTTCATCATTACTGAATCCTCCTTAAATTTATTAAAAGCCGAAGTTTATTCGAGCTTTTACAACAAAATTCGACATCTGTCATTTTAAATGATACCAAAGTTACCATAAAAAGTCAATGGTTCTCCGGCACTTTTTAGGAAATATTCAAAACTTAACAAAACTTTCTGTGAAATAGCCGGGAACCGGGGTAGAAACTACAATAGCAGGGAAAATCCAAAGAGGTTTTCGAATAAGAATGATCACAAAACAAGAATCATTTGCAAATTCATAGAAAAAGAGTAAAATAATAAGAAAGAAACTCAATTAGGAGATGATCGCTATGGATCGCGTCATAAAAGCCGTGGGCCAACTAGCCAAAGAGCGGGGGGAACCCTGTTACCTGGTGGGAGGCACCATACGGGATATACTGTTAAACCGGGACTTATTGATTGAAGATCTGGATTTTGTCACACAAAATGATCCGAAGGATTTTGTCGAAAATCTGTTGGAGACCTTAGAGGGAAAACTGATCCCCATGGATAAAGAAAAACGGCTGTACCGTCTTCGTCTAACGGAAGGCTTGGTCTTGGACTTTACCCAGATTGAAGGGGAGGGGATTGAAAAGGATTTGGAAAAGCGGGATTTAACCATCTCCGCCATGGCCTATCCCATGGATGCCCCCTGGCCCTTGGAGCCGGAGTTTATTATCGATCCCTTTGGAGGACAGGGGGATATTGAAAAACGCCGGGTACGTCATATCCGGGAGGAAGCCTTTGTGGAGGACCCTCTTCGACTGATTCGAGCCCCGAGATTAATGGCTCAGCTGCGCTTTAATATGGGGGAGGATACCATCGAGGTTATCCGAAAACATGCCCATCTGTTAAAGAACGTGGCGGGAGAGCGGATTACCCATGAACTGTTTATCATCCTTCGGCAGGATAGAAGTTATCACTTCATCACCTTCATGGATAAAAAGCTGAACATTTTAAATAAAATTTTTCCGGAAATCGATGACATGAAGGATATCGGAGAATGCAAATACCACGTTGTGGACAGCTGGACCCACTCGGTGTACACCGTTAAGGTGGCGGAAAGCGTGATTTATGCCCAGGGGTATTTTGAAGACCATATTCGACGAGCCTATGAAGAGCATGCCCGGGAGCTGATTTCCGGGACCCATCGAAGGATTGAACTGATCAAACTGGGAGCCCTGTTCCATGATATCGGGAAGCCCTCGGCGAAAAAAGTGGATCCTACGGGCAGAACCCGTTTTCGGGGACATGAAATCACCGGAGCGGAACTGGTAAAGGAATACGCCGAACGATTGAAGTGGAGTAAAAAGGAAAGTGCCTTACTCTATAAATACGTGGCCCAGCATATGACCCCTCTGGTACTTTATAAAAATAACGATGTCAGCGGAAAGACCCTGTACAAGTTTTTTGCCGCAGCGGGAAAAGAAACCCTGGACTTGTTGCTGATTGCCCTGGCGGATATTGTATCGACCCGTAAACTCTTGGATCCCCATGAAGAAATGGGAATGTTTAAAGTCCATGTGGAGTACATTGCCAATAATTATATTACCCGCTACAAACCCATTGAAGACATCACCGGCATTATTTCCGGCCGGGAGGTCATGGAGGCCGTGAATCTTCCCGAAAGCACCTTTGTCGGGGAAGTGTTGGAGGACATAAAAAAAGCCATGTTCTATGGCCATATTTCCACTCATAAAGAGGCCGCTATAAATTACCTGAAAAGAAACTATCCCGTTAAGAAACCGTAAATTTAAAATCAACACATTAATAAGCAGCAAAGCCGCTCTTCTTTCCCGAAAAATCAGGGAAGAGGGGCGGCTTTGCTTTATTTTTTAGGGGTAACCTTATTTTCGTTGACCAAATCCTGCTTTAGCTGCCATAGGGGTTCCGACAGATCCACTTTATAAAGCTGGGGCCGGGCAAGACGCTTGTATTCCGGCCAGAGAGAGTCCAACTCCCGGGCAACCTTATCCTTAACCTCCTGGGTGGTGCGCCGCCTGTAAACCAGTTTTCCCTCCACAAAGATGGGAATCAACAGTTTTTTCAGTCGGTATTCCGTAAAGGTGGTCTGTTTCCAGGTATAAATCGGGTGGAAAATGGTCAGGGGTTTTTCCTCATCCAAATATTCCTCCGCCAGGGTAATCAAATCCGCCTGGGCCTTGCCGCTTTTTTTGTCATAGATCCGGTAAACATCTTTAAAGCCCGGGTTCGTAATTTTTTCCGGATTGTTGGAAATTTTAATTTTCGGAATCAATCGTCCATCCTCTTCTGCGGCACTGAGCTTATATACGCCGCCCAGAGCCGGACAGTTTTTGGAGGTGATCAGGTTGGTCCCCACGCCCCATCCGTCGATTCGGGCATGTTGATCCTTTAAGGAGGAGATGGTATCTTCGTCTAAATCGCTGGAGGCCACTATGGTAACCTTGGGGAAGCCCGCCTCATCCAGCATTTTTCTCGCCTGTTTGGAAAGGTAGGCAATATCTCCGGAGTCGATGCGAATTCCCTTGGGCTCATGGCCCAGGGCCTGAAGTTCCCGGAATACGGTAATGGCGTTGGGGACCCCGGTCTCCAAGGTGTTGTAGGTATCCACCAGCAGGAGACAATTGTCGGGATAGGCCTTGGCATAGGCCCGAAAAGCTTCCACTTCCGAGGGAAACTTTTGTACCCAGCTGTGGGCCTGGGTTCCCACCACGGAGAGGTTAAACTTCATCCCCGCCAATACATTGGAAGTGGAACTGCAGCCGCCGATTACCGCGGCCCGGGCTCCGTACACCCCCGCATCGGGACCCTGGGCCCTTCGAAGACCGAACTCGAACACCGGATCTCCTTTAGCGGCGGTAACAATCCGTGCGGCCTTCGTAGCAATCAGGGACTGATGGTTCATCACATTGAGCAGGGCGGTTTCGATCAACTGGGTTTCAAAACAGGTGCCCTTGACCCGAAGGATGGGCTCATGGGGAAACATGACGGTTCCCTCTTCCACACCGTAGATGGTGCCTTTAAAGGTAAAATTTCGAAGGGCGTCGATAAAATCCTCCCCAAAGGTTTTCAGGGAAGCCAGATAGGAAAGCTCCTCCTCATGAAATTTCAGGTTTTCAATATAATCGATCACCTGTTCAATACCGGCAATGATGGTGTATCCGCTGTGGCAGGGGTTTTCTCTGAAGAAAAGATCAAAAACCACTTCCTCCTCCATCATATCGTTTTGCAGGTACCCGTTCATCATCGTCAGCTGATAAAAGTCCGTAAGTAAAGAAAGGTGCTTCATTTCGTTCATGGCTCTACCTCTTTCTTTTTATATTTCATTCTCCAAGAGCTAATGTATTTAGAATGATGGGTAAATTTCTGATACAATCTTACTATAACAAATTATAACAAATATTTTGCCAAGTCGCCAAGGGAAACCAAAAGAATATTTGGAAAGAGACTACACTTTCGAGGTTATCTATAGTATAATGAGTATTTAAGAAGCCTTGAAGTACTTCACCCTGAACGGGATCCCCTAGGTGTGAAGTTTTTTAATACCAAATTTGACAAAACTGCGGCTTCCGCAGTGTATGGAAATTTTAAGTAAACTTAAGGATAGAGGAGTGAGAGTTATGTCAAAAGGAAATTATTATGTGACGACCCCGATTTATTATACCAACGCAAAGCTGCACATCGGTCATACCTACACCACGGTGGCCGCTGATGCCCTGGCCCGGTTCAAGCGCTTTACCGGTTACGACGTAAAGTTTTTAACGGGAACCGATGAACACGGACAAAAAATTCAGGAAGCCGCGGAAAAACTGGGCAGAACCCCCCAGGAACATGTGGATGAAATGGTCAAAAGCATTAAAGCCCTATGGAAGACCATGGACATCTCCCATGATGTTTTTATCCGAACCACCGATGAAAAGCATAAAAAAGGGGTGCAGCGGATTTTTCAACAGCTCTACGATCAAGGGGATATCTATAAGGATTTTTACGAAGGGTATTACTGTAAGCCCTGTGAATCCTTCTGGACCCAGTCCCAATTAGGGGAAGAGCAGGCCTGTCCCGAATGCGGACGAACTACCGAGATGGCCAAGGAAGAAGCCTACTTCTTCAA
>SKRE01000036.1 GCA_007118655.1 Clostridiales bacterium
TAAACTAATGAAGGTGCAGGGAAAAGGGCTAAGCCTTTCTCCCTGCACCTTTTGAAAAGGTGAAAATGATGTCTCGAAATTACCGAATAACTCAAAAAAAACTCTATATCCTGTTAATCACGATCAGTATTTTGATTCTTCTCCTATCCTTAGAAGCATTGATGGAAGTCAAGGATCGGGGTTTGTTTTTACAATGGTTTGAAGAAGTTCAGTCCCAGGAGGAAATAAGTATTTCTGAAGCAGAGGCTTTTGATACCTACGTGTCGGGACATATTCTATTATATATGCTAAACTTAGTTATCCCCCTAGGGTTTGCTCTGCATACATTTTTCGCGTATCAAAAAGCAAAGATCAACAGCCTGTTTATTTATCTCTGGTTCATTATGCTGATGGGAGGCATGGCATTTACCCTCATTAGCTGGAACTTCGATTCATTGTTTTACTACATCAGATTGGTCGCTTACCTGGTATTAATCGGCACCACATTGTCTCTAAGCAAGGAAGTCGGAATCAGTAAAAATTGGTAAAGGTGGGAGTACCTTGAGAAAGTATAATCGATACTTAGTTGATGAAATAGGAAACACCTATGAACGGAAAAATCAATATCTATTAGAGATTGCTACCCTGCAGGAAGAAATGGAAAAGGCCAGGGGAGAAGAGAAAAAAGCACTGAAAGAAAAAGTGCAGGAACTGCTGAAGAATAAAAGTAAGCATCCTTATCACCAAGCCTACCAAGCCTACGAAGAGGCGAAAGCTCTTTTTTGGAAAGGCTTGAAAAAAGAAGGCAATGCCTATGAAAGTACTTTAGAGAAAGACTTATCCAAAAACGTGAAAATTCTCAAAGTGAAAGATTTTAAAGCCAAGAAAAAAGAAACGTTTTTTAAGAACTATATAGATTTAGGCTATGAAGCCACCTATTATTATGAAGAAGCAAAACTTGAACAGAAATATTATCCTGAGATCATCTCCAACTATATTCAATATCAAATGCATTTAAAAGAAGCGAAAGAACAACGTCAAAAGCTGAGCGCAGAAGAGGAAGCGCAGGCGAAAGTGCGTTTTAATCAATACAAACAGGAAAAGAAGGAAGAGTTGAGAAACAGCATTGAATCCTTGAAAAAAAAGCGAAAAGAAAAGCTGATTTCCGATAAGGCATTAAAAAACGGGAAAAACGAGTTGAAACATCGATATAAAAAAGCCTTGACTCTAAAAGCTTTGGAGGCTCCTAAAAAAGCTAATGAAGAGCTGATCAAAAACTTGAAGCATGAACTGAAAGAAAAGCCGAAGCAGCTGAAAAAAACCCTGAATGCGGATATCGCCGATAAAAGAAGAAAAATCCCCATTGAAGTGGAAAAAACAAAGCCGATCATTGCTTACAGTACTGTATTTCTGCCGGGTATGGGACAACTGTTAAACAAACAGTTTGTAAAAGCGGGACTGTTTTTGTTAGCTTCCTTTTTCATTTATTTTGCGGCCATCCCCTATGCCCTCGGTTACGGAAACTACCAGGGGGACGGAATTTCAGGACTCATTACCCTGGCTGAGGGAGCTCCGAGAGTTTATACTTCCATGATGTTTTTGATTGAAGGAATCTTAGCGATTTTTTTAGTACTGATCGCCATTGGATTTCTCGGGATTTCTTTGAAGGATATTAAGTCCGTGGAAGAAAAATCCATTCGTGGGATACGGCCGAAGAATTGGTTTGAAACACTGGAAAACATCAAGCAGGAAGGCTTCCCCTATGTGGTATCCTTTCCCGCGTTATTTGTCATTATTTTTATTGTGGTAGTACCGGTTATTACCACTTTGATGCTGTCATTTACCAATATGGACCCGCAGCATCAGTCGAAGTTTTCCTGGATCGGTATTGATAACTATCGAACCCTGATCTTAGGAGAAGGACTGGCGGGATCCGTATTTTGGCAAATCCTGGGATGGACGTTGGTCTGGACCTTTGTGGCAACCACTTTCGCCATTCTGATCGGTTTTGTCCTGGCCCTGATTACAAACCATGAACGAATCCTGGGGAAAAAAATCTTTCGAACGATTTATCTGCTTCCCTGGGCGGTGCCGGCCTTTATTACGATTTTATTCTTTAGTATCATGTTCTCCCCCAACGGGGCCTTAACTGATATTATCAGCAACGTTTTCGGAGAGAGAATAATCGTTAAGCACAGCACGAACTTAACGAGACTGACTTTAATCGGCCTTCAGGGCTGGCTGGGAAGCGCTTATATCTTCCTGTTGACCACGGGAGTACTGCAGGCAATCCCTTCGGATTTATACGAGGCCGCAGAAATCGATGGTGCAACGATCTGGCAAAAGACCCGTCGCATCACGATGCCCATTGTATTATTTCAGACGGCCCCCTTGTTAATCACCCAATATACTTTTAATTTCAACAACTTCTCCATTATTTACCTGTTCCATGGAGGAGGCCCTTTTAATCCCAGCAGATACGGAAATCTTGCGGGGGGAACGGATATTTTAGTCTCCTATATTTACAAACTTACCATGGTCAATCAATATCAGGCCATCAGTGCGGCGATTATTTTGTTCGTATCCCTGGGAGTAATGTTCTTTGCTTATCTGGGCTTTAGAAACTCTAAGGCTTTTAAGGAGGAGAGATTATAATGGATTTACCAAAAAACGGCCGTAAAAAAACTTTTTTAGAAAAGTTGGGAGAAAAATTCCCTTTTTTCCAACGGAAAAGCAAGTCCAAACTGTATCTTTCAGACCGGCAGCCTTTAACTCTGCAAGGGAAAATCGGACTGGTAATTGCGCACCTGGTATTGGTTGCCTGGGCAGGGATCATTATCTGGCCCTTATACCAAATGGTGGTTTCCGCCTTTAACGGACTGCAGGATGGATATTTGGTGCTCAACCGGAATTTTGAGTTTTCCCTTAAACATTTCGAATATCTTTTTACGGAAACTTTATACCTGGCCTGGGTTAGAAACACCATTTTCATTTCTGTTTCCACGGCGTTGCTGACACTGTTATTCGTATCCTTTACGGGCTATGCCTATTCAAGATATCGTTTTAAAGGGCGTAAATCTTCATTAATGGCGATTTTATTAATTCAGACCATTCCTGTTTTTGCCGGCATTACCGCGTTTTTCACGATGCATTCGATCCTATCTTCCGTGCTTCCGTATTTTACCCGGCAGATGATGCTGATTTTGATTTACTCCGGGGGAGCCATTGCAGCGAACACCTTTATTTTAAAAGGGTATATCGACTCCATCTCCACGGAACTGGATGATGCTGCGAAAATTGACGGATGCAGCAATATGCAGATTTACCGTTTGATCATTATGCCTGTAGCCAAGCCCATGCTGATGATTATCGGCCTATGGTCCTTTATCGGTCCCTTTATGGACTTTTTAATGCCCCGGGTACTGCTTACCAGTCCCAGGTCTTATACCCTGGCCGCGGGACTCTTTACCTTGGTTAACGATTTTCGAACCATGAATCAGCCGGCCTTTGCTGCGGGAGGGTTGTTAACGGCGATTCCCATTGTATTGCTGTTTGTAAGTCTGCAAGGGCAGCTGGTATCCGGTCTTTCCAAAGGATCGGTCAAAGGCTAGAAATACGGGCGTTATATAATTTAGCGAGGAGGAAACACAATGAAGGTCGTTTTGAAAAATATCGGAAAAAAATACGAAGGCAGAGAAGAATTTACCTTGAAGAGTATTAATTTAGAGGTTGAGGATCAGGAATTCTGTGTGATTTTAGGACCCTCCGGCTGCGGAAAGACCACCCTGCTTCGAATGATTGCGGGGCTGAATTCCATTACGGAAGGGGACCTGCTGTTTGATGACAAGAGGATGAATAAAGTTGCCCCGAAGGACCGGGATATTGCCATGGTTTTTCAATCCTATGCCCTGTATCCCCATATGACGGTGTACGAGAATATGGCCTTTTCCCTGACCATGCGAAAAGAGCGAAAAAGTCTTATTGATGAAAGGGTGCAGGAAGCGGCAAAGGTTCTTCAAATGGAAGAAAACCTGTACGTTAAGCCTTCAGACATTTCCGGTGGCCAGCGGCAGCGGGTAGCCCTTGGAAGAGCCATGGTTCGAAATCCTAAAGTGTTTTTAATGGATGAGCCCCTATCGAATTTGGATGCTAAGCTTCGAGAGCATATGCGGGTAGAGTTGATTCGGCTACACAAACAGTTAGGGACCACAACCATTTATGTAACCCATGATCAAACGGAAGCCATGACCATGGCCAGTAAAATTGTACTGATGGACGACGGAATTATACAGCAGGTGGGAAAACCGGATGATCTTTATATGCGGCCGAAAAATCTATTTGTGGCGGCTTTTATCGGTTCCCCTTCCATGAATATTATTAAAGGAAAAATTGAACAGGGGAGGTTTGTTTCCGATAACCGTCTGATGCAGATCACCCCTACGGAGACTCATAAGGAAGGGTTAAAAGCCTATGAGGGAAAAACAGTATCCGCAGGGATACGTCCCGAGCGGTTTGAATCCGGCGGAGAGTACGGAGATACCTTCAATGTAAATGTGGAAGTAGTAGAAATGCTGGGAAAAGAAAAGATTCTTTACGGAAAACTCGATGACGGCCATGAGCTGATCATCTCCACCCCGGGGCATTATAAGTACGAAGGGGGAGAACGTTATTCCTTCGGATATGAACTGGAGGCCATTCATTATTTTGATCAAGAGACGGGTGAGCGAATTAATTAGCTTGGAATGTCAGCTAAACGAATAATGAGGGGTGAAGATAATGATTAAGAAAAAACCCGTAACCATTAAAGATGTGGCCAAAAAAGCAGGGGTTTCCTCTTCAACGGTTTCTAGAGTGATTTCAAAAAATCCGAAAATAAGTCCTGAAACCACAGAAAAAGTATTAAAATGCATGGAAGAATTAGGATATCATCCCAATGCCATAGCCAGATCCTTAGTCAGCCGAAAAGCCGGTACCCTTGGAGTGATTATGCCCTCCACTTCAAAGGATGCCTTGCTAAACCCATTTTTCCCCGAAGCCCTTCGGGGTATTACCAATCGGGCATCAAAAGCCGGGTACGATATTTTACTGTCCACCAATGACAGCAAAAATGATGAGTTAGCCGTAATAAAGAAATATATCAACAGCTCGAAGGTGGACGGGATTGTGCTTATGTCCTGTGAAGTACAGGATATTTGTGTGGAATATTTATCCTCCGTGGATTTTCCCTTTTCTATAATCGGTTCCCCCGGTGAAGACGGAGAAAAAATAAATCACGTGGATAACGATAATTTCATGGCTACCTATGAACTGACCCGATATTTAACGATGAAGGGTAGAAAAAATATCGCCATGATTGCGGGAGATCTTTCCCTTATGGTAACGAAAAAAAGGATTGAAGGATATAAAAAAGCTCTGGAGGAAAGTAATTTAACCTTTGATCAGAAAAAAGTCTATACCGGAAGTTTTGATGAAAAAACCGGGTACGAGTACGCTTCCATTATTGCGGACTTAAATCCGATTCCCGATGCGGTAATTATCACCGATGACTTGGTGGCCTTTGCGGCGGTACGGCTGTTTAAACAGTTAAAACTGGAGATCCCAAAGGATATTGCGGTGGCAAGTTTTAATAACAGCGTGTTATCCAGATACTCCAATCCGCCGATTACTTCTGTGGAGGTAAACGCTGTCGCCTTAGGAGAAGAATCCATAAATTTATTGGTTCGTGCCATTGAAAAGGGAGATCGGGGGAATAAATTTATTATCCCCCACATCATCTATAAAAGAAAATCCACGGAAAAAAAATAACAAATAACCTGCTGCGGCAGGTTTTTTTATTGGAGAAATAAAGTGGCATGGATAATTCCACCGGGCTTGGGTATAATTAAAACAGTAACTATGTTGAAAGGAGGGGATTACTTGAAAAATAATCATACAGTTGTTGATCCGAAGGATGTTTTTTATTTTCATGAAGGCACCCATCAACGGGCCTATCAGTTTATGGGAGCTCATCTTACAGAGGAAGAGGGAAAGCGGGGAGTGCGTTTTACCCTATGGTCACCCCATGCGAAAGAAATCCGGGTGATTGGAAACTTTAATCACTGGGATGGATATCAATACAAAATGGAATCGGTGAAGGATTCAAATCTCTGGTCGCTTTTTATTGAGGGAGTACAGGAAGGGAACCTGTATAAATACGAAATCACGACCCCGGAGGGAAAAAATATTCGAAAAGCCGACCCCTTCGGTTTTTATACGGAACACCGACCGGGGACCGCCTCCATTGTACAGGGGCTCAGTCACCATCGGTGGCAGGATGAGAAATGGGAAAGGGAAAAGTCTCGAAAAACTCTATACAATAAGCCCCTGTCCATTTACGAAGTTCATTTAGGTTCCTGGAAGAAAAATTATGAGGGAAAAGTTTTGACCTATCGGGAAATGGCAGAGGAGCTTGTGAACTATGTAGATGCCATGGGCTATACGCATATTGAGCTCTTGCCTATTATGGAGCACCCTTTGGATGAATCCTGGGGATATCAGACCACGGGGTTTTATTCTGTTACCAGCAGATACGGGACCCCAACGGATCTAATGTATTTGATTGATGCCTGTCACCAAAAAGGGATCGGGGTAATCGTGGACTGGGTTCCGGGACACTTTTGCAAGGATGAGCAGGGACTGGCCTACTTTGACGGGAAAGCCCTTTTTGAGTACGATGACTTTTCCCGGGCCAATAATAAAGGCTGGGGCACCTTGAATTTTAATTTGGGAAGACTGGAAGTGCAAAGCTACTTAATCTCCAATGCCA
>SKRE01000197.1 GCA_007118655.1 Clostridiales bacterium
ACTTAAAGCTTGAAAGGCTCTTTTATTTATCAAAGAATTCTGCTGCACATAGTACTCCAAGGGCAATAGAATATAGCTTTGCTTCATCACTGTCGGCTCTGGAAGTTAAGATGATTGGAGCTTTTGCACCGACAATCACTCCAGCATTCTTTGCTTTTCCAAAATAAATCATGGATTTGTATAACACATTACCGGCTTCAATATCTCCGGTAAGTAAAATATCCGCATCTCCTGCCGCCGGATGGTCAATGCCTTTGATTTCCGCAGCTTTTTTTGACACCGCATTATCCAGGGCTAAGGGACCACCCACGATACAGTCTTTAATTTCCCCTCGTTCGTTCATTTCCTGCAGGGCTCGGGCATCCATGGTGTCGGGCATTTTCGGATTGGGCTTTTCCTTCGCACAGATCACGGCAACCTTTGGCATTTGGATATCCAAGGCTCTTGCCACGGGGACCACATTGTTTATTAGCGCTTTTTTCCCTTCCAGATCCGGGGCAATGGTCATAGCAGCATCGGTTACTAAATGCATTTTATCAAAACCGGGAACTTGGAAAAGTGCCACATGGGACAAGGGATTTCCCGTTCGAAGACCGATTTCTTTGTCCAAAACCGCTTTAAGAATAATGGATGTATCCACTAACCCTTTCATTACCATATGAGCTTTTCCTGTTGATACTAACTCTACGGCTTTTCTGGATGCAGCTACCATATCCGCTTCATGAAGGATTTCATATTGTGTAATGTCGATGTTTTCTTTTTCGGCGTTGGCCTTGATCTTTGCTTCGTCTCCTACCAAAATCGCTTCCACAATACCGGCTTTTTTCGCTTCATTAATGGCTTTTAAAGCGTCTACATCCTCCGCACAGGCAAGCGCTACTTTTTTGGGACCTCTTTTTTTTGCAATCTCCATTAATTCATCAAAATTTCTAATCATTTACATTCACCTCTTCTTCGTAAATTTTTGATTCTTCTTCTCCGTTTAACACTCTTGCAGCCCCTTCATTTAAGGCTTTCATTTCATCTTCGCCGGGATGAACAAAGAATTTCCCTAAAAATCCTACATGTTCCTTAATCAGATTCATTAAATAATCGGAATGGGCAATGCCTCCGGTAATAATCACAGCATCGATTTGACCTTCCAGAACCGTAGCCATAGCTCCAATTTCTTTAGCAATCTGATAACCCATGGCATCGTAAATGAGTTTTGCCTTTTGGTCTCCCTCATTCATTCGGGTTTCTACTTCCCGGGCATCATTCGTGCCTAGATAGGCACTCATTCCCCCTTTTCCCCGAAGCTTGGACTTTAAGGCTTTATGATCATATTCTCCGGAAAAACATAATTTTGCCAAGTCTCCCACCGGTAGTCCTCCGGTACGTTCAGGAGAAAAGGGACCCATTTCATTGGCATTGTTGTAATCTAAAATTCTTCCCTTTCTTACCGGTGCCACGGAGATGCCTCCCCCTAAATGGGCTACCACCAGGTTTACTTCCTGAAAAGTTTTTCCCAGCTCCTTTGCTGCTCGGTGGCCTACGGCCTTAATATTTAAGGCATGTCCGAGAGATCTTCTTTGAATTTGAGGAATTCCGGATATTCTGGCTTCCTCAGTAAACTCATCCACCGCCACGGGATCCACAATAAAAGAAGGTACTCCTTCTTCATCCCCTATGGCTTTGGCAATAAGGCCTCCCAGGTTGGAGGCATGTTCTCCCTGATAACCTATTTTCAAGTCTTTTACCATGGCTTCCGTTACTTTGTACGTGCCTCCGGGCATAGGGCGAAGCAGTCCTCCCCGACCAACCACGGCTTTTAATTCTTCCCTTTTCACGCCGTTATCCTCCATCCACTGAAGGATATTGTTTTTTCGTAGTTCATATTGTTCTGCGATGTTTTGGTATTTTTCCAGTTCTGTCGTCGAGTGATCAATCGTGTTTTTCATCACGGACTCTTCTTCTTTAAATAGTGCTACCTTTGTAGAAGTAGATCCGGGATTAATGGCTAATACATACTTTTTCACAAATTTCACCTCTTTCGTAGACTTTAATCATTCCATAACTATATATTAAGCAACTAGTATGCCAAATTTCTTCCTTTGAATTTTTTTTTTTGAATCCTGCTGTTCAGGGGTTCCCATGAGATCTAAATAATTCCTGTGAGTATTTTTTTGGATTATTAACCCGCTGTGCAATTTATTGCAGTTATATAACGAAAAAAATTGCACGATCTATGCAATTTTTTTCACTGTTTATAAATCATGTTTTTCCATTTTGTAATATAGATTTCGAAGGGATAACCCTAACACTTTTGCGGTAGCACTTCGATTCCCCTTCATCTTTTGTAATGTATGATGGATTATTTTTTTTTCTTCCTTTGCTAAAATTTCTTTTAAGGGTTTGATGATCTCTTCCTGATTCATCGTTTCTTCTTCGATGACTTCCTCGTTCCTTGAAATTTCACCCTCATCATTATCGAAAAACTTCGGTAAATGTTTTTTTAATATCAAGCGCTCCTGATATTTAATATTTACCAGGGTTCTTCCGATAAAATTTTGCAGTTCCCGAACATTTCCCGGCCAATTATATTTTTTCAGATGATTTAAGGCTTCTTCAGAAATCTCCTCTACATTTCTTCCATATTCCAAATTAAACTTCTTAACCAGATACATTACCAAAGGATAAAGATCCGCCTTGCGTTCTCTTAAGGGCGGGATTTCGATGGGGAATACATTCAATCGATAATACAAATCCTCTCGGAATTTTCCTTTTCTCATCAGATCTTCTAAACGGGCATTTGTCGCCGCGATTACCCGCACGTCTATGGGAATGGATTTTGTTCCTCCCACCCTCATAATTTCCTTTTCCTGCAACACTCGAAGGAGCTTAACTTGGGTGCTTATAGGAATCTCTCCGATTTCGTCCAGAAAGATGGTGCCCCCATGGGCTTCTTCAAAGAGACCGGTTTTACCCCCTTTTCTCGCCCCGGTAAAGGCTCCTTCTTCATAACCGAAGAGCTCGCTCTCCAGCAAACTTTCGCTAATGGCTGCACAATTTACCCTGACAAACTGATTGTATTTCCTCTCGGAAAGATTATGAATGGAATGGGCAAAAAGCTCTTTTCCCGTTCCGCTCTCCCCTCTTAAGAGCACCGTCACAGGGGTAACTCCCGCTTTTTTGGCTTTTTCCAATACTTGAATCATTTTCTCATCATTGGCAATAATATCATCAAAGGTATATTTTGCTTCCAGTTTTCGAATGATTTTTTTTGCTTCCGTTAATTCCTTGGTAAGACTTTTAATGTCCGTAACATCATGAAGTACCCCGACGCTCCCTTTCAAGGTCCCGTCCACAATGATGGGGGCTGCACTGGATATTACTTCCCGTTTATGTTTTCCTACCCGAAGTCGCGTTCGTTTTGCCGGCAGTTTTGTATTCAAAACTTCCAAATGAACACTTTTTCCTTCTACAATATCATTTACGGTGTGTTTTCCAATGATTTCTTCTTCTTTTAATCCCGTAAGATCTGTATATGCGGGGTTTACCATTACCACAATCCCCTTTTCATCGCATACGGAGATGGCATCCTGAGTTGCATTAAAGATTGCTTCCAGCATACTTTGCATTTCCTTTAGTTGGTAAATTTCATAGTTCAAATCCGTCATTTCCGTAATATCCCGAAATATGGCTATGGCTCCGATAATTTCTCCTGCATCATCCTTTACCGGCATTCGACTGGTAATAATAATGGTATTTCCCAGAGCCTGTCTCCGATTCAATTCTGATTCCCCGCTTTTTAAAATATCGGGCAGTCGGGTTTCTTTAACGAATTGCCCCACTTTTTTATTCAATACCTGTGATGCAGGATATCCTGTAATCTTTTCAGCCGCTCGATTAAACAGGGTGATTTTTTCCTCACGATCCACCGCAATGATAGCATCATTCGTACTTTTTAATATTACGTCAATTTCTTTTTTCAAATCCTCACCTCGAGGGTCATTTTTTAGTTGTTATTGTTTTCTTCTCCATCATCATCTTCTTCTCCATCGTCGTCATCATCATCTTCTTCATCCTCTTCTTCATTTCCTTCATCATTTTCTCCGTCTTCATCCTCTTCTTCATTCCCGTTATTTTCGTCATCTTCTATCGTTTCCCTAAATATTTCTATGGAAACTTCCCCCGGTTCCAGGTTTATTTCCACCGATTGGTTTTCCACTCCATTTAATCCTTGAATAGTAGGTTGAATATTATGGATCCCCGGCTCCAAGCCTTGCAAATTTAGTGATATCCGCAGATTTTCTCTGTTCAGGCTCTCGATTACATCTTCAGGCCCGCTTAGGGTAAGGGTGAAAAATTCCGGCAAATCCTCTTCATTGATAAAAAGACCCTCCCCTAAATTTCCTATCTCCACTTCATCAAAGGTTAATTCATGTTCTTCGTCTATCACCTCGGAAACCTCGATTTCCACTGTAATGGTTCTTTCATTATAAAGGCTTATTCCATCGGGAAGCATTAATTCAACTTCAATGCTTTCACTTTCCCTTAGGTCCCACCGCTCAATTAACTCCGTCTCAATTCGTGTTAAATCCTCTAGTTGATTCTCCGGTCCTTGAATCATAATGCTTCTCGGGGTAACCCGTGTACTTCGGATAACGTAACCCTCAGCTGCTTCTATATCAAGATTCGACTCAATAATAACAGTTTTCGTACGCTCCACCGGAAGCCTTACTTCCACAACCTCAGACTCCAACCGTACGCCGGATACCTCTTCTCCTCTGGAATCTACCGGTATTAATGTAATGTTTGCCACAACATCACTGCTGTTATCTTCCAATTGAAGTTCCGCGATTACAGATTCCACCGCATTTACACTGCTCTCTGGACCTTCGATCCAAATTTCCGAAGGCGTAATACTTGGTTCTCCCAGCACATAGCCCGTCGCCGGCTCTCCCAAGATATTAATATCCACGTTCTTTTGTCTTCTTACCACTTCCTCTAATTCTACCCGGATATATCGGGGGTTGAACTCTACTTCCACATCCGCATCCACTTCTACGGTAACCTGGACATTATTAGCCCCGATGTTTCGATGTCCTGAAAGATCCGCCGTTGCTACGAAATCTTGACGGGATAAACGATATACCTGATCACTTCTTCCGGTAACTCTTACATTCACCGTGAAATTTTCTTCCCCCATAATAACGATTCCTTCATTTTCCAATTCCTCCACATTTAATAATTCTACGGGGATATTGTTCACACTATCATTAATTGTAGGGTTAATAACGCTCATCACGTAAATCCACATAAAAAGAGCAAAAAGGACTGCCATTATTTTCGCTCCCAGATTTTGTCCAAACCATACTTTAATATTATTTTGCATCCGGTTCATCATTTTCATGATTCTGCCTCCATTTCAGCTTAAAGAATTGCCAGGATTTTTTTGATCCTTCCGGTTTCATGGTATTTACAATTCGAGTTTTTAGGGTTTTTGTATCCAAAAATCTGCTGAGTTTACCATGCTGAGCAACGGAGATGGCTCCGGTTTCTTCTGAGACCATAATAACGAAAGCGTCGGATTTTTCAGAGATCCCTACCCCTGCCCTATGTCTGGTTCCCAAATCCTTGCTTAGACTTGGATTGTCTGACAAGGGTAAAAAACAGGCAGCTGCCAGTATCTTATTATTCCGTATGATAATTGCCCCATCGTGCAAGGGGGTATTGGGCATAAATATATTAATAAGTAATCCCCGGGAAATATCGGCATCTAAAATCGTACCGGATTCTGCAATTTCACTGAGACCCGTATCTTTTTCAATCACAATTAATGCACCGATTTTTTGTCGGGATAAGGAGCTTATGGACTCCATCATTTCATCTACTATATTTTCCAACTGCTCATATTCTAAGTCTTGCATAGACTTTGACAACAGTTTTGTTCGTCCAATATACTCCAGGGCTCTTCGAAGTTCCGGTTGAAATACGATCAGCAAGGCAATCAAACCTACGGTCATGGTATTAATTAAAATCCAGTTCATCACATGCAGTTGGAACCAGTCGCTTAACTGAGTCACAACTAATAAAACCATGATTCCCTTTACCAATTGTTTTGCCCGGGTTTCTTTAAGGAGCATATAAATTTTATAAAAAACATAAGCTACTATTCCTATATCAATCAAATCTTTAATTCCGATATTCTGTACAATTTCAAAAACTTCTCTCAAATTAAACACCTCTTATCTATAGCTTCACTACCACTCTACTATATTATTTCACAAAACCTAAAGAATCTCAATAGTCTACTGAGGGGTTTAGCAAAAAATTGCACGATTTAAGACCCTCCATGGTAAGTATTATTTTATATTTGTTGCCGGCAAATTTTTAATCACAAAAAAAACAAGGGATATTCCCTTGTTAATTGGTGCCCAAACGCGGAATTGAACCACGGACACGAGGATTTTCAGTCCTCTGCTCTACCGACTGAGCTATTTGGGCTTGCATATGCTGTTTTATATGAAAATGGTGGGCTCAAGTGGACTCGAACCACCGACCTCACGCTTATCAGGCGTGCGCTCTAACCAGCTGAGCTATGAGCCCTAATAAAATTAGTGTGAATTTTATGGTGCGGGTGAAGGGATTCGAACCCCCACGCCGGAGCGCTAGATCCTAAGTCTAGTGCGTCTGCCAGTTCCGCCACACCCGCATGTGTGTGGAGCTGGCGATGGGACTCGAACCCGC
>SKRE01000166.1 GCA_007118655.1 Clostridiales bacterium
CTGCAGGGCATCAATCACACGAGGCCTGATGTCGCCTCCTATGATCACATACATTATGTCGTCTCCAATTCCAAGCTGCCCTTCATTAAGCCATGCCCTGACATGAAAAATACCCTCCATTTTATAAGTTTCAGCGATGGCCGCATCAACCTTTGCTGCATCGTAGGAAAATTCCATTCCCTTCACAATCGAACCGTCATCAACGCCTTTTCGAACCTTGTCCTTAGGCGTTTGACGCACAACCCCGTTATGAACTAAAAACATCCCTTCCTGCAAAGCCGCCGGATCCGCCTTAGCTTCTTTAAGCCATTCATCAATTGACGGCGATTGTTTCATCGTTTTTTCAATCATCATAAGTTACTACACTCCTTATTTATTGATTTTCAGACAAAGGCATACGGTAAGAAAAGTAAGAATAAATCAATCTGTCCAAACAATAAACTCCTCTACTGTTTATCAGAGATTTTAGACTTGAAGTATCCGTTCGAGCAGTAAATCGCTCCTGCCGGGTTATGGGCTAGCACCCGATCTTTTGCAATAAGGGTTGTAACCATTGCGTCCGAATATTTATAAAACATAGAATCATGACCGACACACAAACCTACCACAATATTAAAGTCACTCTGTTGTTCATTAAGCAGTTTCGCCTGTGCAATCGGGTTGCAGATCGGCTCAAAGGTACCGGGCCGTACTTTACGGTCGTCGCTTATGCCAATTTTCTCCTTTGCTGTCCCTCCGGTTTTACAGATTACCGATATGGTATCGAAACCTGCATCCACCAAAATCCGGTCTAGGATTTTTGCTTCCTCATGAAGACCAAGACAAAAAGCAATGCCGATTTTCTTATACTTCATCGATTTGGAAAACTCAACGATTTCTCTTACCCTAGGCCACTGACCGTAACCTGCAGCTTCAATCTCTGTGGATTTAATGTGGAAATTCTTATTTTCATCCTTCTCGTACTCTGAAAAGGAGTCCTCCAAAAGGCCTTCGGAAATCATCGGACAGTTTTTCGGTGTGCTTTCAGGGTGCTCATCTATACAAGCCAGTACCCCGCAGTGTGTGCATTTATACACAATAATCATCCTTTCGCTTTTTATTTTCTGCGAATCAATTTTAAACCTTTGGGTCATTGCCCTAAATTTAACGGCAAGGAGAACAGTTTCTCCATGATCTCATCAAATTCATACCCAAGATTATGAATAACATGACTTAAATATTCTCTTCCGTACAAGTAATTTCCAAAGTATTATTCATGGGGTCTAATATCGGGAAACTCCAATATCCTGTCCATTGCGGCTCATTATAGAATTTGGGCACATCATTAGCATCTACCGATTGTACAATTTCAATAAAATCTTTCTTAGCACACTCTATTGACCAACTGATCCTTGGTTCTGTGCCCCCTTTCCACCCCGGCTGTATCGCAAACTTTTGAGACTGCGGGTTGAAGTCTTCATTGAACGCGATACTCAATTGATGTTCTCCTATTTTATAGGCTATCGACATATTGTTGTCCCAAATAAGTTTTAAACGAAGTATCTCGGTATAAAACCATTTCATACTATCCAGATCATTACAAAAGATATAGGTAAATCCCCACTGCTTTGCCACTGCACTCACCTCATTTTTATTTTCGCCAAAATCTAATCTTCTTCTGCCAAACCTGCTCCTTACTCGACCATACAATATTGTTTAAGTTTTGAGATTTTGCTCACATAGTCCTCCTTTGTCAAAAATCCCTTCTCTTTTAAATCATACAGATAATCCAGATACTGCTCGTATGTTTCTGCGGCTCCATCGGTTTTCCCATCATTTATAAAACGGTCTTTGATTTCTTCAAACTCATCCTGGTCTAAAACTTCGATGTCCCGCAGCTTATCCAATCGGGAAATCTTCTCTTCCACCGACGGTTCTTTTTGCCGTTTCAAATTCATCAACAAGGGTCTGACCGCTAACCAGGCTGCAATATAAACAATTGCAAACATTAATGCAACCTCTGCTAAGAAATGCATTTTTTACCTCCTTTACAATATATTCTTTAACCACATCTTATTCTTGACCAAATACATACTAACGGCCTCTTTGTAAGTTTCTAGCTGTTACATCATGGAGTCTATCCAACGGCTGCTGTCTCCTTCTCTATGCACAATAGTTGAATGTTATTAAATATACTTCTCCGTATCCCTTATAAATCCCTTTATTTTTCAAATAATTTTCCTCCCTATTCCTACCGATGAGACTTCACCCAAACCGAAAAGATCCCTTTCCCTGCGTCCGGTTCTATGTATCAGATTTTTCACTGCAAAATAAAACAATATTCAAAAAACATTTGCATTTTTTCATTGTCTGTTGTATGATAGATAAAATCATCATCAAAACAACTTCATATTTTCAAGCTACATCTTATCAAGAGCGGTGGAGGGACTGGCCCTACGAAGCCCGGCAACCAGGAAGAAATTCCAAGGTGCTAATTCCAGCAGACTATATGTCTGGAAGATAAGTGTCGTGTTGTAGATGCATCCTATAACCACACTTATTCGAGTGTGGTTTTTTTAATTCCCGCACTCGTGACCATACCAAAATACATTATGGAAAGAGGGAATTGACTATGAATCAAAAACAAAAGCAACATGCACAGGAAACCCTGTGCGTACAGGCAGGATACCAGCCCCAAAAAGGAGAACCGCGAATTCTTCCCATCGTACAGTCCACTACTTATAAGTATGATGAAGCTGACGACGTGGCAAAATTATTCGATCTGGAAGCCGAAGGCCATATGTACTCAAGAATAAGCAATCCCACCGTTGCAGCCCTAGAGGAGAAAATTACCGCTCTGGAAGGAGGCCTTGCATCTCTTGCCACCTCCTCCGGACAATCCGCAACCCTTCTTGCAGTCCTTACGATCTGCAATGCGGGAGAGCATATTCTTGCTCTATCCAATCTTTACGGAGGCACTTATACCCTGTTTACCTCCACCCTGAAAAAAATGGGTATTGAAGTGAGTTTTATTAATCATAACGCCACCCCAGAGGAAATCCGAAGGGGAATTAAAGAAAACACGAAGCTGATCTTCGGCGAGACCATCGGAAACCCCGGTGTTGATGTTCTGGATATTGAATTGGTGGCCAAGGCTGCCCATGAAAATATGATTCCCCTCGTAGTGGACAATACCTTTGCAACCCCTTACCTCTGCCGTCCCATAGACTTCGGAGCGGATATCGTAACCCACTCCACAACCAAATACCTGGACGGACACGCCACCAGTGTAGGGGGGATTATTGTAGACAGCGGCAGATTTAACTGGGAAAAAAGCGGTAAATTTCCACATCTGACGGAACCGGACCCCAGCTACCACGGTCTCAGTTATACCAAAAAGTTTCAAGAAGCGGCCTACATCACTAAGGCCCGGGTGGCCTTTCTCAGGGACATGGGAAACACCATGAGTCCTTTTAACGCCTTTCTGACCAACCTCGGGGTGGAAACCTTGGCCGTTAGGATGGAAAGACACAGTGACAATGCCCTGAAGGCTGCAAAGTATTTGGCGGATCACCACAAGGTCAGCTGGGTGAACTACCCTCTTCTTGAGGGGAGCCCAACCTATGCTCTTGCGAAGAAATACCTTCCCAAGGGGGGAAGCGGCATTATTTCCTTCGGGGTTAAGGGAGGCGCAGAAGAGGGCAAAGCCTTTATCAATTCTTTAAAACTTGCAAGCCTTGTAGTCCACGTGGGGGATCTTCGAACCCACGTCCTTCATCCCGCCAGCATGACCCACCGTCAACTCTCCGAGGAGGAGCAGATAAAGGCGGGGATTTCACCGGAGATGATTCGTCTCTCCGTGGGGATTGAGCAGGTTGACGACATTATCGACGACCTGGAGCAGGCTTTTTCCGGGAACTCCAAGGACGGACGGTGATCCCCATGCCGGTAATTATTCCCAAAGGCCTGCCCGCAGCAAAGGTTCTGAGCCGGGAGCATATCTTTGTGATGAACCAGGGAAGAGCCAATACTCAGGATATCCGTCCTTTAAAAGTGGCCATCGTTAATCTGATGCCCACAAAAATCGAAACTGAAACTCAGCTTCTACGAATGCTCTCCAACACTCCGCTTCAGGTAGAGGTGGATCTGGTAAGAACCGCTTCCTATCAGAGCAGAAATACGGGAAGAGAACATCTTAAGAAGTTTTATACTGCTTTTGACGCCGTCAAAACAAATTATTATGATGCTATGATCGTCACCGGTGCCCCGGTTGAGCGAATGGATTTCACTGAGGTGGATTACTGGGATGAAATGAAAGAAATCCTGGATTTTGCCGAGAATCATGTGTACTCCACCATGTATATCTGCTGGGCGGCTCAGGCGGCTCTTTATTATTACTACAACGTCCCTAAATATCCCCTGGATAATAAAATCACCGGAGTCTTTCAGAACCGGGTGCTGATGGACAGTGTGCTGACCCGGGGATTTGACCAAACCTTCGATGCACCGCATTCCCGCTATACGTATTGTAAGGAGATAGACATCCAAGGAGTCGAAAAGATAAACATCCTGGCAAAATCTAAAGGAGCCGGTGTTCACCTGGCTGCAACGAGGGATCAGCGAAAAATATTCGTCTTCGGCCACAGTGAATACGATACTGACACTTTAGATGAAGAATATCAAAGAGATCGACTAAAAGAGGAAAAACCGCCCTTTCCTCAAAACTATTACGTAGATGACACTCCCGAAAAAGGAATTAGGATCGGGTGGAAAGCTCATGGCAATCTGCTGTTCAATAATTGGCTCAACTACTGCGTCTACCAGGAAACACCCTACAAGATCGAAAAAATCAGCGGGCTGTAAAAGTCCGGTACTAAACACATTTTGAGTTTTAATAAAACATTTAAATAAATTTGCAAAAAAGATTGACAATTTCGAAATATCTGTTTATAATCTATAACAATATATAATCAAGGATCAGAAAAATTCGATTTGAAGGGAGAAAAAATCATGATGAACCTTAATACCACCACTATGACGACGATGCCCACAATAGAGACCATGTGTATGACGGCGACCATGACCGCAAACTTCAAACAATTTCAATGATCTTGATTGCAAAGAAACCGGGTTTCTTGTGGGCGATCAGGAATCGCTCATAGTGAAATCTTTTCTTTAAAGAATTTAATTAAGTCTGTATCGACTGGAAAAAGGAAATACAAGGGATCCATATACCCTTCTCCTTACCCCTCTTTTTTAGGGGAATTACTTATATTCCATCGATCTCCCTTATGTTTAAATAATTTTAGAAGATGCTGTGAGTCTGCAGCATCTTTTCTTTTTTGCACATTTATAACAAATGATCTATGTATTGCAGTCAACATTTTAAATTGAGAGGAAGTGATCCCATGTTCAGTCCTGTGGTTGCAAAGTTTGGCGGAACCTCCTTAGCCGAAGGAAATCAGTTTCGAAAAGTACAATCCATCGTCTCCTTGGAAAATAGCCGAAGCTGTATTGTGGTCTCGGCACCGGGGAAGCGTTTTGAAGGAGATACAAAAATCACGGATCTGCTTGGGGAAATTCATCGGCTTAAACGAGAAGGCGAGGGCCATGAAGGTCTCCTGATTGAAATTCATAAACGGTACGAAGAAATTCATTGCCACCTTAATCTCTCAAATGATTTACGCAGTGAGATTCATGGAGTCTGCAAGGAAATTGACCTGTCTTCTCATCGGGATTTTATCTTGAGCAGAGGTGAATATTTAAATGCCCTGATTATGGCAAAATCTCTGGGATATACCCTGGTGGATGCAAAGGATATCATCTTCTTTAAAGATAACGGAGAGCTTGATGATCATAAAACCCATAAAGCGATAGGAAAAAGACTTTCAAAGGAAGAGAAGGTTATCATTCCCGGCTTTTACGGAGCCGATTCCCGGGGATCTGTCAAAACCTTCGCCCGGGGAGGATCGGATATTACAGGTGCCCTGATCGCAAAAGGAGTGAGTGCTGCCTGTTATGAAAACTGGACCGACGTGTCAGGCGTAATGACAGCAGACCCGAAGATTGAAAAGTCAGCTCGGACCATTCCCTGCCTCAGCTACAAAGACCTTTTACGTATCACCCGGGATGGGGCACAGGTCTATCATCCTGATGCTATCCCACCGGTTGAAAGTGTCAATATCAGCATTCATATTAAGAATACCAACAACCCGGAAGAAGCGGGCACTATTATAGGAGGAGATGAAAAAAATGGAGAAGATTAAAATTGCGTTACTGGGACTTGGAACCGTGGGAAGTGGAGTACATGCCATCCTTGAAGAAAAACAAAACCTCTTGCAGCAGAGATTCCATAATAAAAATGATCGTGAAGTATCCATCAAGATCGCAAAGATTCTCATAAGAGACCCTGCGAAATATCATAACGTTGATCCCTCATTACTGACAACGGATTACCAGGAAATTTTGGATGACGACAGCATCCGAGTTGTTGTGGAAGCCATAGGCGGTGAAAAACCAGCAGTTGACTATATGATACGGGCCATGGAGCGGAAAAAACACGTGGTCAGCGCCAATAAACTTGCCATTGCCAAATTCGGCGAGCCATTGGTAAAAGCCTCAAAGAAGAATAATATGGAATTTCTCTATGAAGCGGCGGTGGCGGGTACGATTCCGATCCTCCGGACGATCAAGGATTCTCTTGTGGCTAATGAAATTACCAAAATGTCGGGAATTATCAATGGAACCACCAACTTTATTCTAAGCAAAATGACTCATGAACAAAGCAGCTATAAAGATGCCTTAGTAAAAGCTCAAGAGTTGGGCTTTGCTGAAGCGGATCCCGGATCGGACGTAAACGGCGATGATGCCCTATACAAAATTGCTATCCTCTCCCGCCTGGCCTTCGGTACTTGGATGGATCTTAATACAATCGATTGCAAGGGAATAACGGAAGTAACTCCGAAGCAGATTGAAGACGCCCAAAAGAGAGGCAAGGTGATTAAGTTCCTTGCCAGGTCGGAAAAAGTTGATGGAAAAATTATCGCCTCTGTCTCTCCCGAGGAAATTGACCGTAATCATCCCCTAGCCCATGTGGACGGTGCCATGAACGCCGTCTATCTTCACTGTGACAATGCCGGCGAACTCCTTTTTCAGGGTGCAGGGGCAGGATCCAGACCCACGGCCAGTGCCGTGGTCAGCGACCTTTTCGCAGTCGTAGAAAGGCTTTAGAGCCAAGGGCAGGAACTGCTCCCGCTCAATGGCTGCCAGCACCGGGACTAATACGCCGGTGCTGAGATTACCCAATAATACCCACACGTTACTATAAAATTGTAAAGAGACAGGGACCCGTTTAAAGCTTGACAGGTCCCTGTCTCTTTATCTGTTGATATTTTTGTTTGTTTAGTCTGTCCTGCGTCAATTATTTTGAATAGTAGAAGTTCCCTGCCATCAATCCTACCGCGGCGGATATAAACATTACCAAAACAATGTAGGTCAAGGTTTTTTTCTTGCCCAAGACTTTAGAAATAACAATCATATTCGGCAGGCTTAAGGACGGCCCGGCTAATAAAAGTGCGGTTGCAGGCCCCTTTGCCATATCCATCTCCATAAAAGCTTCTACGATAGGAATCTCCGTAAGGGTGGAAAAATACATAAATGCTGCAAATACAGAAGATAACAGATTGGCGGCGTAAGTGTTTTCTCCCACAAACTGGGCTACCACCTCTTGGGGTAGCAGGGCCTGAATAACCCCTGCAGCAAAGATTCCCACTAAGAATAAGGGGGCAATTTTTTTGGCCAGGTCGGCGGTTTCCGCTCCCCAGTCCTTTACTTCCTCCAGGGTAAAGTTCTTTTTCAATTGAAGGAAAAGCAAAGCCACTAAGATCAATGTGGGTATGGGATTTCGCACTCCGGAAATTAGAATAGCCAAAAGGTTGGTGAAAAACAGCATGTTTTGAAACATGGTTCGATCGCTGTCATTCTCCACACTGAACATTTCCTCACTTTCATCCACCACTTCGCTTTTGTTATAAATCAAGAACATAATAAGTCCAATAACCAGGGATATAACAATGGCCCCGATCACCCTAACCAGTCCAATATCGTAGCCCAGTGCTGTAAAGGTCATGCTGATGGCCAACACGTTAATGGCGGGCCCGGAAAACAGGAAGGTAATCGCAGGACCAATCCCCGCTCCTTTCTGTCGTATACTGGCAAACATGGGCAGAACCGAACAGGAACATACCGTTAAAATCGCTCCCGATACCGATGCGATAAGGTAAGCCACTCTTTTATCCGCTTTCGGACCAAAGTATTTCAGCACCGCCCCTTGAGACATGAACTGGGCGATGGCGCCGGATAGGAAAAATGCAATGGTTAAGGACATCAACCTTCGAAGGGTCACATAGTCTCCCACGGCTTCAAATCCTGAGTAAATGGTTTCTAATAATAATTCCATGATATCCTCCTTGTCTAATGTTTAGTCTGGTTTTCAATCTGATGGTCCGTCTACATTCGTGGGGGATCCTTGACAGGCGTTTAGTATCTCCTCTTTTTTCAGCATGCGCTGATAATCGATAGATAATTGTTCAATGGTATCTCTTTTTTCTTTAATAGAGGAAACGATAGTCTGATGCAACGGATCCTTCAGATCAAGTTTATAATAAATAAACTTTCCCTTTCTTTCATCGATTACCAACCCCAAATCCCGGTATTTCGAAAGAATTTTGGATACTCTTGGTTGCGGAACGTCCAAAATCGCTTCCAGTTCACAAACGCACAGAGCTTCTTCATTTAATAACATCATGACTCTTAACCGGGTTTCTTCTGAGATCAGTTTTAAAAATCCCTGCAGTGATTTCATGTTTATCCCCTTTCACATTCCATTATATGCATATGTTAATATGTTCTTCTTTCTTTGTCAAGGATTTATGCAACTAATTTGGGGTTCCTACTAGAAAAATAATAGCATTCTTTAAGAGCAAAGAAAAAAGCGAAGAGAACATCTTCGATTTTTTTCATCATATTGAACCAGCAGTCATTTCAACTTATATTTAGAAGACAGTAACTGCCGCAAAGCACATTCGTAGTGAGGACAGTTACTCCGTCCCGCTTTCCGCGCTGTCTGCGCTGTCCGCTTTATTTCAAAAATCCCTCAAGTATTTTTTCTTCCGCTTCCTCCTCGGTAAGTCCAAGAGACATCAGTTTTAAAATCTGTTCCGAAGCAATTTTACCGATCGCCGCTTCATGGATTAACTGAGCATCTGTGTGGTAAGCAGAAATTTCAGGAACTGCCCTGACTACTGCCTGATCCATAATGATGGAGTCACACTGGATATGCCCTCGGCATTGATTTTTCCCCAGCATATTAAGATAAAATATTTGCTTCGATTGGTCCTGGGCAACGGATCGGGAGATGATCTGAGCCGTCGACTCTTTGCCCAATAACTCCACGGTAATTTTCGATTCTGCTTCCTGATTAGCGTATGTCAGCAGCCTTTCCGTAACTATCAGACGGGCATTATCATGGAGATATACTTCCGTGTCTCGTCTGGTTTGATCCACCCCTTTAATCTGTACCAAATCGATCTCCGCTACGCCGTCTTGTTCCACAGTAATTATGGTTTTAGGATTCAGTATTTTTTTGCCTTTACCATCACCTTCACCATAATGTTTTTCTACATATCGCATCTTCCCACCTTTTCTAACAATAAAATCATGCACACCGTCATGCTGAGAATTTTCATCTCCGCCGTTATGAATTCCACAGCCTGCAACGATCACCACATCGGAGCCTTCCCCGATATCAAAGGAATTATATACCATATCCTGTAATCCCGCGGTTGAGAGGATTACCGGAATGTGTACGCTTTCATTGATGGTGCCCGGCTTAACGATGATGTCTATTCCCGATTTATCCGCTTTACTGACTATATTAATATTACCGGTCGTATTTCGCCCTATCCCGGAACCGTTTTTCCGAATATTATAGGCACCCTGGGGAACTTCATGTAAATCTGCTACCATTTCCAATAATCTTTTATCCAATTGGTTCAACATGTGCACTACCTCCAATATCACAAGTTTTGTTGCAGCCGCACTCCAGGTCCTTCACAATACGGGACATGATATCATCTCTTTTCGCCTGTTCTTTTACTGTACCCTCAGCTATAATAATAACCTCATCCGCCAAACTCAGTATTTTTTCCTGATGGGATATTATAATTATGGTTGTTTCTTTGTCGGCATGCATCATTTTAAAGGTTTCCACCAATTTCTGAAAGCTCCATAAATCAATTCCTGCTTCCGGCTCGTCAAATATGGCCAGGGTAAGATTTCTGGCAAGCACCGTAGCGATCTCAATTCTTTTTAATTCACCGCCGGATAAACTTGCATCCACATCCCGGTTAATATAGTCCTGAGCGCAGAGCCCCACCTCCAGCAGCAAATCACAGATTTCATCCTCGTTTTTCTCTTCTCCATAGGCTAATTTTAATAAATCCTTTATTTTAAACCCCTTAAATCGCGGAGGTTGCTGAAATGCATAACCCATTTTCCGCTTTGCCCTATCCGTAATTCCCAGCGACGTTATATCTTCACCCTTCAGATGAATACTCCCTTGGGTCGGTTGAATGATTCCCATGATCGCTTTTGCCAAAGAGGATTTACCCCCTCCGTTTGGACCGGTAATAACATACAGTTTGTTCTTCTCCAATACCAGATTAATGTTTTTTAAAATTTCCACCGAACGGTTTCCTTCTTCAACACTAAAAGACAAGTTCTTTATCTGCAGCATTTTCATCGCTCCCTTTCCCCATCTCATGCACTTAAGCATGCTGTTTCTTAATTAATATATTTTTACCCTCTCATGAATGTTATGAACCAAAACTATTGCAGTCTCCGCGAGGACTGCCTCCGCAAAACGTCGCAGCGCTTAGGTATGAAGTGCTCCTTTTCAGGTGGACAGGGGAAAAACAGAAGTTCTTCGACAGCAATCAATTCATTAGGGCATGTTTTTTTTAAGTTCATTGTTTTTTTAAAAGTTTTTGGGGTAAAAAACAGGTATGGGAACTTACGTTTGCAAAAGCGAAAAACAGTGAAAAGTACTAACACTATGCTGCTTCGGGTAAATAAAAAGCATCGGTTAGATATTTTATTACCGAAGCAATATTAAAAAGGAAATTGACTGTAAACCGGGGAGGAATAGGAGATGCAGGTGTTTCAAATGATGCTTGGTTTTACCATGTTAATTATCGGAGCCAACTTTTTTGTCGACGGTTCCGTGAGTATTGCAAAGAAGTTGAAAATTCCCGGCATGGTCATCGGTTTAACCCTTGTGGCATTCGGAACCAGTGCTCCCGAGGCAGCCGTCAGCATTCAAAGTGCCCTGGGCGGTCAAAGCGGGATTACTTACGGTAATGTATTGGGATCCAATCTTTTTAACTTATTGGTGATTCTTGGCATCACTGCTTTAATCAAACCGATGTCGATTCATATCTCCAGTTTAAAAAAAGAAATCCCTTTTATGGTGATTGTTACAGCGATTGCTTTATTTCTTGCCTATGAGGGCGGAGGTCTCTTCGGATACACTCGGTACGACGGAATTGTACTGCTGCTCCTTTTTGCTATGTATCTATACAGTATGATCCTCATGATCCGACAGGAAAATGAAGAAATGGAGCTCCCTGAGAAACAAAGAAAAACCGGCACTGCGGTGGTTATGTCCATCGGAGGACTGCTGTTTATTATTTTTGGTGCCAACCTATCCATCAAAGGAGCCGTGGGAATTGCAACCGCCCTGGGGATATCGGAAACCGTTATAGGACTAACCATTGTCGCCGCCGGCACTTCCCTTCCGGAGCTGCTGACCAGTATAGTTGCTGCGGAAAAAGGGGAAAGCGATATTGCCATCGGAAACATCATCGGATCCAACATCTTTAACTTACTATTTGTGCTGGGGGCCTCTGCCGGTCTGTCTGGATTTCAGCTGGAGGCCGACGGGATCAACGACATGTTTGTCTTAATGGGCTTTACTGTATTATCCTTTCTATTGATGCGCACAGGACGGGGAATTACCCGAATAGAAGGAGGGATTTTTCTCCTTTGTTACGCAGCCTATGTGAGCTTTCGCTTGCTGGCATAATGACAATGCCAATCAGGAAAGCCTACGGGCTTTCTTTTCACTTCAGCCCCAAAGATTCCAGCCATTCTTGAACAATTTCCTTTTGAGCTTCATCTTCATATTCATACCCCTTTTGTTGAATCTCGGGATAATGATTTAGTAAATCCTTAATGCGGCGAATCGCTCCTTTACCATGTCCCACCCTGTCTAATTCACGGCGAAATCCTTCATGATCGATACTTCCTGCAAATCGATTAAAATAATCATAAAAGTCAAAATGCTCCCGGGGAATCATTTCATAATTCTCATCATCTGCGAATTCTTCAAACTCATCCTCGCTTCGTTCTACCACACAAACTCTGCCCTCACGGATATTTAGGAAGTATGCGGTGTCCCTATAATCCCCTGCAAACACGTGGAAAGCAATCTTTCTCAAATCAAAGGAAACTGTATTTTCTCCAAAAATCCTTTCCAACAAGTTTTTCATGATCACTTTCGGTGTTACATAGTCACCTTTGTCATTTTTTTACAATCGTTCTGTTTTGATGCTCGCTTAACTCCCTTTGCAGGAATCCCGGTTCCGATAGTTCATCGAAAAGATCTGCTGCTTCCATTGCCGCACTGTTCAGTACCCCCAGTTGCTTTCTGGTTCCTCCGGAGGTAAAGATTGCCGCACCGTCTCTTCAATATACCTCTCAATTATTGGAGTCTCCACACCGCAGTCTTTCAGTATTGTTCGAACTCCGAGCCTCACATGGTCGTCAAAGTCTTTGAACTTCTTGGCCGTCATTCCGTACAATATGATACTGAGTTTTGAAGCATTATTCATAAGATATACCAGATTTCTCCGATTGACTTTCAGCACTTTTACGTTCCAGGCATATACTGCGTTATATATATCCGGTTTGTCCGACGGTTCAACTTTTAATGCTTTTATCATATCTACTGTACATTGATAGATCATCTGCAACTCTCTCCTATCTTCATTATGCTGTATATTTTTCCCATCGGCTAAAAAACCAATGCACTAGGCGATTGAAGCCCTTGTCCATTATGCGCATCAAATCTTCTCCATTCTATCCACTGAAGGAGCATTATTTTTCTTTATCCCCCAAAGTTCGATGATCAGGATTGCAACGAAAATGAGAGTGGCCCCGACCATCATGTCAACTGTAAAAACTTCATTTAGAAGGAGCACGCCCAAAAGCGTTGCAAAAACCGCTTCCAGGGACATAATAATGGACACGTGGCTGGATGGGGTGTGCTTTTGAGCCACGGTCTGAACAGTGAAGCAGGCAAAAGTAGATATCACCCCCATATACGCAATCGCACTCCAGGTGCGTGCGTTAATTTCTTGAGGCATCGGCTCCAGGGCCAGGGCAGAAATCACAAATAGAATCGCCGCAACCCCGATTTGAATAAAGGCCAGCTTAAAAACATGCATGTTTTTTGCATAATATTCAATCGCGATAATATGAAGAGCGAAGAAAAAGGCACAGACCAGTGTTAAAAGATCACCAATATTAAATGTAAATCCTCCATCTAAAACCATCAATGCAATTCCCGTGAGGGTTAAGAAACTGGCTACAAAGACTTTTATTCTTGGGATCCTTCGATAAAGCATCATAAAAATCAGGGGAACCATCACCACATAAGTCGCGGTTAAAAACCCCTGTTTTGAGGCTGTAGTGTACTGCAGTCCCACCGTTTGAAATGCAAAGGCAAAATAGAGAAACACCCCCACAACAGACCCTTTCAAAAGATCATTTCTGTTGATTTTACCCATCCAACGATGCAGGGCGAGATAAACCACAACCGTGGCTAGAACAAACCGGAAGGCCATAATATACATGGGCGTCATGCTGTCCAAGGTATCTTTAACCACAACGAAACCTCCGCCCCAGGCAAAGGCCACAAATAACAGGCTCAAATCCGATAAATACTTTTTCTTTTTCCCTTCCATTTCCATTCTCCTTGTCCCGTGATTTTCACAAATATTGTGTATTGCATCAGCTTCTACGAAACTACCTGCCTGGTCCCCACTAGGAAGTATATAAAACTCCGTCACAAATAAAAGCTACGGGATTATTCTTCTCCTGGTCCACATACATGGTAAGACCCATCCCTTTTTTTCCGTGAATATGAATTGGTACTTCTGTGGAAAAAATTGCATTTCCTGATAACAGGCGAAGTTTCGTATAATGCACATGGTTCCGTCCGCCGAGATCTCCTATGGAGGCTCCCAGTAACAGACCTTCCCCCACGCCCATTCCAACAATTTTAACCTCCGTCCGCTCTGCAATCAAGCAGTGGGTGGGCTTGAAGTCTTTATGAACCTCTTCTGTTTCGATGTACTCCAAGGATTCTTCCAATAGGAGGGTTTTTTCATCATAAAGCACGGCTTTATCCAGGTCATACATCACAAAGCCTTTAATTCCTAAATCTTCCCCTAACCAATAGGGCCTCAGATCAAGGCGGTTTTTCAAATGATACAGTCGATAAATAAAGTAAGGATCAAAATCCTTCGGCTGAAAGTCCCGGTAAAGATATCGGTACCCTTCTCCTTGAGAATCCTCTTTTAGCTCCCGGTAGATATTCTCCCCCTCATCCCCGGAGATTTCCATTCGGGACTTTTCCTCCTCCCAGTATTTTTTCAGCTCTTCCTGTAAAGCCTCTTCCTTAATCCTTCCGAAAAGATTTTTAGCACTGTGTCTTTCTGCCAGCTGATTTTCCAGTTTTTCATAATTGATATTCCAATCATCAATCCCTTGGTCCGTTAGCGCAATGTAGGTAACAATTCGATTTCGCTGCCCCATATGAAAAGTGTCTAAGGGCCATCCTTTGCCGAAAGTCACCCCGATATGTTTGCCTTCTTTGGTACATACGTTAAATGCCATGCTTTGCCTCCTTCTAATATTTTAATTTCCCGTCCTCTGCAAATGATTGAACCTCTCTATCCTATTTTATCATCTTCCCCCATGAAGAGGGACCAGTCCTGAAGGATTCTGCTTAGGTCATCATCTAAGTAAGTCAAAGCTTTTGTTTTAATAACTACAGGGACGCTGTAATAAGCCTCGGCTATGGACCCGGCAATCGCTGCTATGGTATCGCTGTCGCCGCCGAGGTAGATCGCCCTGCGTATGGCATTTTCAAAGGAGTCGGATTCCAAAAAAGCCGTAATCGCCTGAGGAACCGCTTCCTGACAGGCGGCGCTGAACCCGTAGCTGTCTTTTATTTCATCGATCGTGAAGTCCAGAGCATAAAACCGGTTATTAATTTCATTTCGGATCTCCGTCTTTGTAAAGCCCTCTCTTGCCATGAAAATTGCTGTTGCTACAGCTTTCGCCCCTTTGATTCCCTCTTCATGATTATGGGTTACGGCGGTTACGGCCTCTGCCAGCCTTTCCACTTCTTCCTTTGTTTTTCCTACAT
Organism: Clostridiales bacterium; assembly: GCA_007118655.1. Lineage (GTDB taxonomy): Bacteria > Bacillota > Clostridia > Peptostreptococcales > T1SED10-28 > Isachenkonia. Next base: position 15,533 of record SKRE01000166.1, read on the forward strand.
AGGCTACGGGACTAACTCTCATGGCGGCACCGTTTCCAAAACTATTATAGGGTTTCGGCTCCTCACTGAACAGCCATCGTCTAAACATGCCTCCGTAACCGGCGTAGGGATACTTTTGTCCAAGCTCTTGCAAATACTTCACCGTCATTTTTTCGATAAGTTCAGTATCCTTTATAGATAGCTTCCTTTCACCCTTTGAACCCTTATGCATTTTTTTCGCTTCCATCAAGGCTTTGGCAACCGCAAGGGTGGTAATACTGTCATCGGTAACCTGACAGGTCCGGGTAAACAGTTTAAAATCTTTGGTTTGAAGATTCTTGTGTTCGAATCTTGAACCTGCAATATCTCCTATAATGGCTCCGAGCATTGGATAACCTCCTTTTAGTACTTAAAACAAACTATATTACTTGGCTCAATGTCTCTATGACTATATTAATAACGGATCGATGTCATACCCCCTGCCTAGTCGAGTAATGCTCAACCTTCTTGATTCTTGAACTGACATAGTTGTCTTTGGACGAAATGTCGCAGAAAAATTCAAGGGTTATCGACGCCATAACAGTCTTTTCGTTCATCTATCATATGTTGTTAGCGCTTTGCTATATCCAGGCCCGGGAACTCAACTTTTTATTGCACTCAACCTTTACATTTTTTATACATAAAAAAAGAAAATGCTCAATAAGTTGCAACTAACCCCACCACATAACCAAAACAAACAGTGACCAAAAAGTTATGGGTATATCTATACAGCCATTAATTCCGTTAGGTATGGCGAAGCTATTTTTCTCACTATCTTTATTAAGTGTATATGCTAGTATGGGTGTAGCTAAAAATAAAAGTATACTTATCATTGTTATGGTTGTTAAGTAGTAAAGAGGAGATATTTCTACAATAATTTCGGTAATATAATAAGAAATCCACTGACCATATACTCCGAGTGCCGCAGCTAGAATAATGCTGCAATACATTATAATACTTATTTTTTCATTTAATCACTTCTTTATTTCGCATTTTCATCTTCTATAATATCGTTTCCACTAATCCCATCGAACATCCGGTTATAAGTATTCTGATCTCGTCTAAGTAATTAATTAGATAAAAGTATTGTTTAATCCTTTATCTTTTGGAGGTTAACTGTAATTGTCCAATTTCTTCAAATGCACAGAGCTTATTACAGATTTTTAAATATTGAACAACTTTGATTTTGAGATCCTATCCGTTGATTCAGCCAACGTAATATAAAAAAAAGGGACTCCTAGGAGTCCGCCTTCCGTTCTATTTGTTTGCGGCATTCCTGAACCGGACCTCAAAGATCGACGGTTTTTACAGAACTTTGCACCCAGTGAAGGGATAGGCTTAAGCAAAGTTTACCTCCAGATATAGTAACCTTCTCCTTTTTCAGTGATTGTTTCGTTTTCCACTTCAACTTCATCATTTATTTCTATCTTTATCACTTTGTTCCTGTGACCCTTTGGGATCGAAATTACATATCCGGGTCTGGAATATACTTTATTGTCGTGCTCCGTTAAAAAGTCCGGGATTTCTTGAAAAGATAATATTTTAACCTCTTCTTCATTCGCCAATACCGTTACATCACTTTTATTGAGTGTCGGCCAGACGCCCTCCGTTCCCAGTATCTCAAGTTCGCTTTTTACTCCCTGCTTCATCGCGTTTTGAATCCTACTCAGTGACATCGGTATGAAGTGAAGATAATCACTCACTTCCCCAGTCCACATATGTATTCCGTAAACCTCCATCTTATCAATGCTTATATTCAGCTCTGTATCCTCAGCTAAATCAATATTGTAAATCCAGGCTTCCAAGGTTTCCTTTGAATAGTCTTCTTGAAATACGCCGATCTGAGTTTCCTTTCCGCAGAGATAAATTTCAAAGTTTCCCTGATCATCTCCCACCGCTGCAATTTCTTTTCCGGTGATATTGATAATGGGGTTTTTAATCGGGCTTCCGTCAAAATATTTCACTTTGCCGTAGATTCGACTGAGTTTTATAGGCATCTCATAACATTGCTCTCCAACAGTTATTTCTAACGTTTTAAGATCAGCCATCGGCGTCTCCAGCTCTATTTTTACATCAAAGGCATGATCTTTAATTACAGTACTGCCCTCGTACAAAATCTCATTTCCCCCGGTCACTTTTATCTCCCGGATTCCATTTTCGAAATTTTTCCCGGAAAGGGATAAATAGGGTTGATTTTTGATATTCCAGATCTCATTTTTCATAACACTTTCAAGGGCTGCTTCGCACGGTGGATTATTATTTACATGAACCTCTATTGTCGGCTTACTCATGGTTTTCCTCCCCAAAATAATTTTCACTTCTTCCTTGTCAAATCAATCAAACATCATAACTCTTATTTCATATTGCGCTGCGCTTATAAAGCCTTCTTTTCATTAATTCTCTTGCAAGTTAACACCTGATAGTCTTGTTTTCAAAGTAGTATTAAAGCCTATACTAAATACTACAAGCATTAGAAAATAAACAATCAGAGAAGTTATATTTTCTTCAATTCCCCAAATCCGCTGATCCCTAATGACTATATCAATTTTATATATTCAATAAGCCAAGGACTGTTTTCTTTGATCGTTAATTTGCTTGAGATTTCAGGGATAATCCCGGCTTTTCGGCTTGTTTGAAAATTTGCAATGAGTTAGGGTGCCCAGCTAAACAAAACGTCTTCACCCTCATGGGAATGAATGATTTCAGCACCGGTTGATTGGTAAAGGTTCATTGCTGAAATATTATTCCGGTTGGTCAGTACGAAAGCGTTGTGAAATTCTTCCCTGTTCAGATGACTTAGAAAACTGTGAACGAGGGCTTTTCCAATTCCTTTTTTCTGATGTGCTTCCAGTACATCGATGGAGTATAAGAACAGCTGATTTTTAGGCATATCAAACCGTGGCAGGATATAGCCGTAAACATTGCCCACAACTTCTTCTCCCACTAATGCAACATACATTATGTTTTTATTATCCTCAAAAAATTGATCGTTAATAACACCTTCTTTTTGATTATTCCAATAAAACAAGCGCGCCGCTTCCGTTGCCAACTTTAGGGTATCCTTATTTAATCTTACGATTTCCATATCAGTTTTTCTCCTCTCCGGTTTCACTGGCGGATTGCCCCATGCCAGCGGTAATCATATACTCGTAGTCCTTCTTAGAAGGTTTATCTTCTATCTTAAATTCCATTTCTTTTCCTAAATAACGGGCAGTAACTTTCAAATGACATAAAGCAATCCCCATATCAATTTGAAGCAGTTTTTTTCCCAATGGAAAAAGAGTGTTTTTAACCACACTCATTTTTTTACAGTACACTGCCATCTCTTCCTCGGTTCCTTCCAGATACCAAGGTTGATTCTTTGTAGAAGAGGAGGCCAGTCTAACGGCTTCCATTAATTTTTTAGCCCCCTTTACGGAAGTGATTTCCGTTAATTCTTTTCTTTTAAACTCGGAGAGGCTGTTTCGATGAAGTTCTTCCTTCGCCTTCCCACAGGCTGATGTGATTACGTATGGCAGGCCGTCCTTCGCTTTCAGGTTTTCTTGAGGCTTGCCCAGACCCAACCATAATGTTCCGATGCCTTCCTTCGACAAATATAAGTCCAGTTGTTGTAAAACATAGCCGACATTTAATAAATATCCTTACTTATCTTCAGAATAGACCGCAATGTAATGAGGGGCTTTGATTGAAAAAATACCGCCGATTTCCTTTATCCAAGAATGACAACTTTTGTTTGGATATCCTGAAACAAAGGCTCCAGTGTACTGATCTACTGTTGTATATCTTCTAATACAGATGGCTCTAAAGATTCTTTCACGAATTTCCGAATGGATTTTCGCTTAAATATTACCGGATAAAGTTCTTCAAGGTTCATTTTTATTCCCTCCATCAACTTCTCATTCCCTCATGGAAAACGGTTTTGTTCTGCCGGTTGTCAATTATCCACTTTCAGCAGCAGGGTGACGCCGGTTATTTCATTTTCCAGTTGATCACATTCCTCCTGCTGGCTTTTTATATAGCTGTCAAATAAATGAGCCTTTTCCGGGTGTTTAATTTTGAGTTCATTGGCTCGATCAACAATATAGCGCTGCTGCTCCCGGTTAAGGGTTTCCAGTTCATCGGGATCAACGACTTTTTCCTCAATCAATCGCACCCCGAAGTTTTTTAAGACATCCATCCACTGAGCTTTGGTATAACATTCCGTCTTTTTGCTTTCTTTTCCATAGGCATCGTCAATCAGGATATAGCCCTCAGGTGTTATCGTTTTTTTCAGTACCTCGATGGTTGCCTCCGGCGTCCCTAGAACATCTCCCACGGCACCAAATATCACGAGATCATAATCTTTTTCTTCTGTAATTTCCGACCGGATATCCCCAACCGCAAATTCACATAGGTCTTTCACATTATGCTCCTTCGCTTTTCCCCTGGCATAGGCAATGAAATCCGGGAGGATATCAATCCCTTTTACGCTGCATCCAACAACTTTGGCGACATTTACACTTACGGCGCCTTTTCCGCAGGCCAGATCCAGTACATTCAGTTTTTCCGGTGCATCGATATACTCTTTTATCATTCGAATCATTTTCTTCGGAGATGAGCCAAGCTCCCATAAATCCTGTAAGAGATATGAAAGATAGGGAATCAGTTCCACGGATTCCGCAGTCAAGGATTTTGCAAGTTTTTCATCTTTTAATGCCATGGATAATCTCCACCTTTGCATTTATTTTCGTATGAATCCTATCGATCATTGCTTATTATTGGGATCTATTGCATACCTAACCCATATGCAGGGATCGGTGTAAACTCCAGTGTTTTTTTCCATATCAATTTCCACAGGATTTAAAGCGCCTTCAATGATATAATTTCCAGTCTGATACATCTTCATTTTGGTCCATGCTTCCCATTCATTTACGCTACCCTTAATGACCATTGATTCATCACCGGTTTTGAACACTTCTGCCCCAAGTCTTCTGTGTATTCTCAACCAAGGATCAAAGGGAAGTCCATCTTCTCGTGTCCATTTTGAATAATCACTGATCGGTATTAGTGGATACTTTGCTTTTAAAGTCGGGCGAACGGGTACAATCAGGGTGCTTATTTCATGTTTACCTCCGATTTCCTTCATC
>SKRE01000030.1 GCA_007118655.1 Clostridiales bacterium
AGCACCAGCTTATCCTCGGCTCTGGTTAAGGCCACATACAGAATCCGCATTTCCTCGGAAAGGTTTTCCCCTTCAATCACTTCTTTCATGGCCACTTTCCCCAAAGTATCCCGATAGGTCCGGTTTTCCAAGTCCACAAACTTCGGACCCAGACCCAGATCCTTATGCATCAGCATACTGCTCCGGATATCCATTTTGTTGAACTGTTTGCCCAATCCGGCTAAAAACACCACAGGAAACTCCAGTCCTTTGCTTTTGTGGATACTCATCAGCCGAACCAGGTTTTCCTTCTCTCCCAGGATTTTTGCCGCTCCGAAATCGTCGCTGCTCTGCTTTATTTTCTCCATAAATTCGATGAATTGAAACAGCCCTTTAATTGAGGTCTGTTGGAACTCCGATGCCCGGTCCAATAGGATTCGAAGATTGGCCTGACGCTGTTTTCCTCCCGGCATGGCGCCGAGAAAATAGTAATACCCGGTCTCCCGAAGGAGTTTCCAGATAAATTCATCGATTTTATAGAGCCTTGCGTCTTCCTTCCATTTTTCCAGGTTTCCCAGGAATTTACGGGCCTTTTCTCCCAGGGGGTCTTCCCGGTGTATCCCGGCATTTTTCAAGGCTTCAAAATAGGATCCCGGTTTATTCTCCAGGCGGATTTTAATCAGCTCCTCCGTGGTAAAGCCTCCCATGGGGGAGCGCATAACACTGATTAAAGGTATATCCTGGGCTTTGTTGTCCACCACCCGCAAAAGATCCAGAAACATTTGAACTTCCAGGGCTTCGAAATAGCCGCTGTCGGAATCCGCATAGGCGGGGATCCCTTCCCGGGCCAGTTCCTCCTGGAAAATATTCACGGAGCTTTTTGTGGAACGGAGAAGAATGACCATATCCCGGTAGGTAAGCTTTCGAAGGGTTCCCAGCTCTTCATCGAAAATTTCCATCTCCCCGGTCAGTTCCTTGATCCGCTTAACCGCAACCCGGGCTTCAAATTCCATCGCCTTCAGTTCCTGCAGCTCCTCTTCCACCCCTTGAAGATCCTCTTCCTTTTTTTCAATCAGATGCAGTTCCAAATCCGAGTCTTCAATGGGATGATGATCCCTTCCCCGATACAGGTAGGCACTATCATCGTAATGAATTTCTCCGAGGTCCTTGGACATCAAATGACGAAACAAAAAATTCACTCCGTCAATGACGGAACTGCGGCTGCGGAAGTTTTTCGACAAATCGATTCTTCGATTCAGCAGGGGTCCGCTTTCTTCCCCAGCTTTTTTATCAAAGGTTTCGTACTTTTCCAGAAACAGGGTGGGATCCGCCAGCCGGAAACGGTAAATACTCTGCTTCACATCTCCCACCATAAAAAGATTGTTTTCTCTGCAAATCCGCTGGATCAAGGTCTCCTGAACGATGTTGCTGTCCTGGTACTCGTCCATAAAAATGTATTCAAACTGGTCCCGGTACATCTGTTGCGCCGTGGGATCCTTTAATATTTCCAGAGCAAAATGCTCCAGATCGTTAAAGTCCATTACGCCCTGCTCCCGTTTTTTTTCTCCGTACTGCTGATGATAATCTTTTACCAGCTGATAAAAATAATCCATCACCGGAGCGATTCGCTGTAAATCTTTAAAATACCGGGCGGGACTTTGCTGCAGCTGTTCTTTTTTGATCTTATCGATTAAATCTTTGCCGTCGTCCCGAAGGGATTTCGCTTCCTCTTTTAACGCTTCATCGCAGGCTTCTTTCTTAACCGCCTTTAATCGGGGATGCTTCCAGGTCTTTAATGCCTGATAAAACCCATTCAGGTTCTTTTCGCTCAGGGATTGAAGCTCCCTGATATTTGAAAGATCTTCTTCCATAGCCGAGGCGTAGGGTTCCGGCCCTCCGGGACTTCGGGCTGTTTCCAGGGCTCTTTGAAACAGCTCCTTTGCCCCGTTCAGCCTTCGGTCAATCCCTTTTTTCAGTTCCAAGGTCCAGGGATGATTTTCCAAGTCCTCCTCTTTGTCCACATGAAAGTTCTCCATCTGATTTTCCAGCCACTCCATGGGTTCCGGCTGACTCTGGGTGAAGCGGTAACATTTCAGCACCATTTCTTTTAAGGGTTCATCCTCTTTACTGCCTCCAAAACTCTCCACCAATTGATGGAAAATCGGATGTTGGTTTTCGTAGTGTTCCTCAAAAACGGTTTCCAGGGCTTCCCGGCTTAATAGATTGTTTTCTGTCTGATCCCCGATGCGAAAGGCGGGGTCTAAATGAATCAAATGAAAATTCTTTTGAATCACATCAATGCAAAAAGAATGGAGGGTGGTGATCTTCGCCCGATTTAACAGGGTCATCTGTCGCCGCAGATGATCGGGGTTTCCCGTTTTTTCCTCTAAGGCCTTCACCACCGCGTTCCCGATGCGCTCCCGCATCTCTCCCGCGGCGGCCTTTGTAAAGGTTACAATCAGCAGCCGATCGATATCCAGTTCATCCTTGGTAATCATTTGAATAATCCGTTCTACCAATACCGCGGTTTTCCCTGAGCCCGCCGCTGCGGACAGCAGTAAGTTTTCTCCTCTGGATTCAATGGCCTGTTGCTGCTCTGTCGTCCATCTAGGCATTTTTTTCACCCTCTTTCCCGTAGGTTTTCGATTTCTTTTCAGATGCTGTATCACTTTGACTTTGAGATTGAATTCCGGATTTCTTCAGGATATCCCCTAACACTTCCTCGGGTTTCCGGTCCTTTAAATAGCGGAATGAGTTATCTTTCAGCTGCAGATCAAACTGGCAGATCCCTCCGTATTCACAGTAATCACAGGGAGTCCGGTCCCCCACCTTGCAGGGGGACACGGTGATTTTCCCCTGGAGAATATCCTCTCCCGATTCTTTCAGGAGATTCCTGACGTATTGGATCATGCCCTGAAACTCTTCTTCCGAAGCTACCGAGGATGTCTTTTTAAAATCCCCGTCCTTTTTTATGCCCACGGGCAAAATCTCGGAACCGGCCTCCAGGTTTTGATCCATTTTTTTCAGAATGGCCGCATCCTTCAGAGCCAGCCCTTTCATTTTCAACTGCTTGTTGATTTCTTTTTCCACGGCTTTTTCATAGGCTTCCCGCTGATCTTCCGTAGGATCCTCGGAACCGGGATCCTTAACCATGGGATCTTCGATCTTAAAGTAAAACACCCCGGCGGGACGAAGGGTTTCTCCCTGACCCAGGCTTTCATAGGACAGGGCAGCATCCAAATACAGCAGCAGCTGGATTTTCAGCCCGTGATACAGGGCGTTTAAATCAAACTCCGCATACCCGGACTTATAGTCCATTACTTTAATATAACTGCTGCCCTCCTCTACCAGGCGGTCCAAACGGTCAATCCGTCCTTCCAGGTGGATTTTTTCCCCTCCCGACAGTTCAATGACAAAGGGCAGTTTATCCACCATGCCCCCCCCAAAGGCGAATTCATGCTTATAGGGTTCGAATTCCCCTTGCTGCACCTGTTCAATTAAGGTTTTAACGGTTTTTTTGCTGATCCGCTTTAACCGCTGGGTTAGGTATTGATAGCGGTAGCTGCTGGTCAGTACGCCGTTGCCGAAGCTCGGGGCCAGCTCATCGATCACCGCCTCCACTAAGGCCTCTCCCTGCCGGGGATCCATGGTTTTCCAGTCCAGTTTCTGCTCTTCGGAGCGTTTTGCAAAGGAATCGATGGATTGATGGAAAAGATCGCCCATATCCACGGTCTGTACTTCATATTTTTTCCGTTCCTTGGGACGAAGGCCGTAGCTCACAAAGTGAGCGAAGGCACAGTTATGAAACTTCTCAAATCTTGAGGCGCTGGCTCTAACAGGGGTTTCGTAGAGTTCCCTGGCCAGGATCGGATCAATGCGCTCCTGCTGATTTTCATAAAAAAGACCTTGGACCATGGTCTTTCTCCGTTGCTGCCAGCCATCCTTTTCTACATAAAAACGGTACACATCCCACCATAAGGGGGCAATGTCTTTGCCCTCCACATATTCCCGCATTTTATCCGTCAGTCCGTTAAAGGTCCCTGAGGCCGTGGATACTTTTTCAAGATCCTCCTCCCGGTCAAACCGCTCGTCCCGAATCTCCAGTTTCGGAAACAGGCTTAAAAACCGTTCCACCAAAATCGAAGGCCTGAGGGCCCTTCCTTCATTGTCGGAAACCGCATAACTAAACCAGAGATAGTCTTCGGGTTTCGTTAAGGCCAGATAAATCCCGTAATTTTGCTCAAACAGCTTGGTTTCCCCGTCTTCTTCAATTTCCAGTCCTTTTTTCTTTAACAGTACCCGTTCATGATCCAAAAACAGCTCTTTCTTTTCTTCAATATAGGGAATCACTCCGTCGTTTCCGCCGATTAAAAACATGGCCTTAATATCCTGGGCTCGGGAACGTTCCAAGTTTCCCACTAAAACCTGGTCAATGGTTGAGGGAATCACCCCTACCTCCGCACCTTCAAACCCGGATTCCAAAATTTTGATATACTCTTTTAAAGACAGTTTCTGATCCCCTAAAATCTCCACCAATTGATCAAATATTTCCATGGTTTGGTTCCAAACCTGGGTATTTTCACTGTGACTCTCAAAATGCCCCTGTTGTTTTAAGCGCTGCAGCCAGGCATCCAGTTTCTCCTTAAGGCCCTGTTTATCCATAAATTTAAATAAGGATTTGGTTTTTTCCTCGACGTTTTTTTTCCCTTTCAAGGCTTTTTCCAGGGCAAGAAGGGGTTCGATAAATCTTTTTCGAATCCCGTTCAGCCCTTCCAGGGTTTCCTCTTTCCCGTAACGAAAGTCCTCCTTCCAGGTCTTTCCCCGTATGCCATAGGCCAGGACATGGTTTTCCAGACTTTCCACCTCATCCACGGTTAGATTATGAAAACCGGTTTTCAGGAACCGAAATACCTGATCGTATCGGTAGTTGGATTCCACGGTTTTTAGCGCCGAAAGAATCCACTCCATGGCGGGACGGTCCATGGAGCTCCTCTTTTCATCTAAGAAGAAGGGAATCCCGTACTCCTCAAAGGCTCTTCGAATAAGCATGGTATAGCCTTGAATATTTCCCGATACAATGGCGATATCCCGGAATCGGAAATTCTTCTCCCGTACCAGGGAAATGATCCTGCGGGCCATTTCTTCCACCTCCCCGTAGGGATTTGCCCCGGCAAAGAGTTCAATACCCTCCGGCTCCCCGGTGAATTTACTGTAGGGATAGGCATAAAACTCCCGTTCAATGTGCTGCAGGGCCTTGGGAATATGATCAATATTTCCTTCCTTCGGGTAGACAAAACTCTCTTTTATCCGGTTCTGTTTTGCCATGGCTCGAAATTTCAGCAACGCCTTTTCCGGAACGGAGAAGAGTTCCTTTTCTTCCTCCCGGGGATTCAGCTCCATGGCAAAGGTAAGGGTTATATTCTGGGTCTCTTTTTCCAGGGTTTCGATTAGGGCCTCCATTTGCGGGGTATATTGATAGAATCCGTGGATCCAAATCTCGGTATCCTTAATAAAGGATGCTTCCGGAAGATAGGCGATCATCTGATTCACCCGATCTTCGCTGTCTAAGTAAGTATCTTCTAAGGCCTGATTCAATTTTTCATAAATCATACTGATATCCCACAGTTTATAATTGATCGGGCTGTCTTCCTGACCCCCGTCTTCCAATTGCCGGATGGTTTGATGCAGTTCAATGGGGGTAATCCGATGTCTTTTCAGCTCCGTAATCATCTCTCCCATTTTCTGAGCAAATCCCGGCTGATCGGAAATTTTCTCATACATCAACAGTTTCTCCCGATGCTCCTGCAGGATTTTTTTAATCATCATATTTTTCCCCAGCTCGTCAATGACCACGGAGGTGATGCCTCCCACTTCGTTGAATACCCGGTAGCCTAAGCGGGTGAAGCTTAAGACTTCCACATTTAAAATCCCCAATAGTTCCTGGGACTCAATTAAGGCTCGTTCCGTTTGCAGGGTGAACTGTTCCGGTACAATTAAAAAAAAACGGCCCTGGGGATTTTCTCCATGTCGTCGGCTGATTTCCTGAAATAAGGTTTCTTGAAGATTTGAATGGGCTCTGCCCATTAAATAGCGCAGTGGCATAGGACCTTCCTCCTTATAAATCGATTATCTAAATATTATATCATTTTTTTAAAGGATATTTTAAAACTTTCTCGAATAATGTACTAGGAAAAGAAATTTGACATATGGAAAGGATGATCCCATGAAAGCATCGAAGGGACGTATATTTGTCGGTATCGTGATTTTGTTTTTAGGCGTCTTTATGTTATTAAATCATTTACAGTTTATTGAATTTCGTTTTGCATTAATTTGGCCCCTGTTCTTGTTGATCCCCGGCCTGATTTTTGAGTTCGGCTATTTCTTCAGCCGAAAGAAAAACCATTCTCAGCTGGTTCCGGGAGGTATTCTAACGGTTTACGGTTTGGTTTTTTTCCTGGAGGCCTATTTTGGTTGGGCTTTCTTATCCCCGGTATGGCCCTTTCTTTTACTCGGAGTAGCCTTCGGCTTATTTCAGCTTTACGTATTCGGAAACCAGGATCGGTCTTTACTATTACCTACAGTTCTCCTCACGGTTATGGGGCTGTCAAATATTCTCCAGAACTATTATGCCTTTGATTTTCAATTGGCGGTGCCCATCATTTTAATACTGGCGGGACTG
>SKRE01000039.1 GCA_007118655.1 Clostridiales bacterium
CAACGGGTACCTGGTCTTTGAAATCGGATACGACCAGGGAGACGACGTCAGAAGAATTGTTCAGCAGGCAGGCTTTAGCGGCGTTCAGATTCTCAAGGATTTAGAAAATCGGGATCGGGTAGTGATTGGAAAGCGCTCAACGGAGTAGAATGTGAATCGCGGCAAATCAGGTAGTGATTGGAAGGCACTAATATGATATAATAAAGGGTAGTGAATATACAGGCTTTTTGGAAAAGCCAAATTTAAGGATGAGGTGTAAGCAGAATGCTGGATAAATTGGATTCGGTAAAACAAAAATATGAGGATTTAGGCCAAATAATCAGTGATCCCGAGGTGGTAAACGATCAAAACCGATGGCGAAAACTGGTTAAGGAACACGCAAGCCTGGAGCCGATTATTGCGAAGTATAAAGAATACAACTCCGTAAAGGAAGATTATGACGAGGTCAAAGAGATTATTCAGGATCGGTCCGCCGATGAGGAATTAAAGGAAATGGCCAAGAACGAAATCAAGGAATTGGAAGAGCAAAAGGAAGCCTTGGAGGAAGAGCTGAAAATGATGCTGATCCCCAAGGATCCCAATGATGATAAAAATGTGATTGTGGAAGTCCGTGCCGGTGCCGGCGGGGATGAAGCCGCCATTTTTGCAGGAGACTTATTTCGAATGTACTCCCGGTTTGCCGAGCGCCAAGGCTGGAAAGTGGAGCTCCTGAATATCAGTGAATCGGAAACCGGCGGTTATAAAGAAGTGGTATTTATGGTAAAGGGTCACGAAACCTACTCCCTGATGAAGTATGAAAGTGGGGGACACCGGGTACAGCGGGTTCCGGAGACGGAGTCCAGCGGAAGAATTCATACCTCTGCGGCAACCGTGGCGGTACTTCCGGAAGCGGATGATGTGGAATTGGAAATTGATCCCAATGATCTTCGGGTGGATGTTTTCAGAGCCTCGGGGCACGGCGGACAAAGTGTAAACACGACGGACTCTGCGGTTCGTATTACCCATATCCCTACCGGGGTGGTGGCTTCCTGCCAGGACGAAAAGTCCCAGCTGAAGAATAAGGACAAGGCCCTGAAGGTGTTAAAGGCCCGGGTATTGGACCAAATCCAACAGAAACAGGCAAGTGAAATTGCGGCGGACCGAAAATCCCAAATCGGCTCGGGGGATCGAAGCGATCGAATCCGAACCTATAATTATCCCCAGGGACGAATTACGGACCATCGGATTAATAAAACCATTTATCGACTGGATGCCTTTATGGACGGGGATATCTATGAGATGATCGACGCCCTTCGAACTTCGGAGCAGGCGGAAAAATTGAAGGAAATACAAGACTAATCCTGCATTCAAAAAAGTTGAGAGAACCTCAGCTTTTTTTGCGAAGTTTTTCCTTAAATATAGAATGATGATCCCGGATCAACAGATTCTTGCAGAATAAAATAAAAATAACAGGTGAAAAAAATGGACGATCGAAATCGTGAACAAAAGAAGCAAAACTCCATAATCCAAGGGACGTCCGAAGCGGCCCATATACCGGAGAAAATCCCTACAGTGGTTACAACGGTGGATCCCCGCAGCAACGAGGAGGATCTCCTTTCCGCCCTGTATCCCTTCGGACAAATGATTAAAAAATCCGGAGTGGTGGCCTTCCCTACGGAGACGGTCTACGGCCTCGGTGCCAGCGCCTTGGATCCGAAGGGGATTGAAAAAATCTTCATCGCCAAAGGCAGACCTTCGGACAATCCTTTAATCGTTCATATCACAAGGACGGAAGAGGTGTTTGACTTAGTGGAGTCCGTACCGGAAAAAGGAATTCAGCTGATGAAGGCCTTTTGGCCCGGTCCCCTGACCATGATCTTTAAAAAACGAAAGATCATCCCGGATATCGTAACCGCCGGGGGCGATACGGTGGCCCTTCGCATGCCGGACCACCCCGTGGCCAAGGCCCTGATTGAACTCAGCGGGGTGCCCTTGGTGGCGCCCAGCGCCAATGCTTCGGGAAAACCCAGCCCCACCATGGCCCGCCACGTGTGGGAGGACCTGGAGGGGAAGATCCACGGCATCATTGACGGCGGAAGCTGCGCCGTGGGCATTGAATCCACGGTCATCGACATGACCGAGGAACCCCCGGTGCTGCTGCGCCCCGGAGGGATCACTCAAAGGATGATCCAGGCGGTCATCGGGCCCATCGAGCGGGATGATCAGCTGGATGAAATCGATCGGGGAAATTCCGGGGATGAAAAATCGGAGCTGCCGGGGAAAGTTCGATCTCCCGGCATGAAATACACCCATTATGCTCCCAGGGCCAAGGTGTTGATTCTTCGGGGAAAACGGAAAAAGGTCATTGAAAAGGTCCTGGAACTGGAAAAGACTTATCGGGAATCGGGAAAAAAAGTGGGTATTATCACTGTGGATGAAAATCTTAAGGAATATGAAAAGCTTTATGGTGAAATCCGGGATCAAGCTTGCCATCAGGCTTGTGATATAAAGGAAAACAAGGGTCTCAGCCCCGGAGCAGAGGATGTCTCCAACAGTCCTTGTATTCGATCCCTGGGCAGTGAGAAGGAAGTGGAGAAAATGGCGGCGAATCTGTTTGCCATTCTTCGGGATTTTGATCAGACCGAGGTGAAAATTATTTTAGCCGAAGCCTTAGAGGACCGGGAGATGGGATATGCCATTATGAACCGGCTGTCCAAGGCGGCGGGACAAAACATACTTTATGTGGATGAGGAGGATCGATCATGAAAATTCTGTTTGTTTGTACGGGAAATACCTGTCGGAGCATCATGGCGGAGGCGATCTTAAAAGATCTGCTGGGAAAAAAAGAGCGGTCTCAGGATTTTGAAATCAGCTCCGCAGGGCTCTTTGCCCAGGACGGAGAACCCCCTACCATCGAAACCCAATTTGCTCTGGAAAAGGAAGGCATCAACCTGGAAGAAACCGGTGCCACCTATGTGGAGGATGAGGTGTTGGAAGGGGTGGATTTAATCCTGACCATGACGGAAGGCCATAAACTGATGATCGAGGACCGGAAAGAAAAAGGATATTATGAGGGAAAACTCTTCACCCTGAAGGAGTATACCAAGGACTGCAAAGGGGATACCCGGGAGTATCAAGAGGGCATTTTTGACATTACCGACCCCTACGGAGGCTCGATGGAAGTGTACCGGGAAATTTTACAGGAGATTTATCAGGAAATTGAGCTGTTGGTGAAAAAAATTCTAGAAAAATGCTAAAACTTCGGTATAATACTAAGAAGGGCTAAAATGAAAACGGAGGTGTAACAATGAGCAAAAGTGAAAAAATTGCCATCGGCAGTGATCACGGAGGATTTGAACTAAAGGATTTTATCAAAGAGCACCTGGAATCTGAAGGTTATGAAGTCGAGGATTTTGGAACCTATGATAAAACTTCCTGTGACTATCCGGATTTTGCCTATCCAGTAGCCAAGGCCGTAGCCGAGCACAAGTATGATAAAGGCATTGTGATCTGCGGGACGGGCATTGGCGTCTCCATTGTAGCCAATAAAGTAAAAGGCGTTCGCTGCGCACTGGTCCATGACTGTTTTTCCGCAAAATCTACCCGACAGCATAACGACACCAATGTCTTAGCCATGGGCGAGCGGGTCATCGGCAAGGGGCTGGCCAAAGAGATCGTGGATATTTGGTTAACCACCGAGTTTGAAGGCGGCCGACATAAGAAGCGGGTGGATAAAATTAAAACTGTGGAAGAGGAAAATTAGAAACCAAAAAAAACTGGAGGTATGATAATGAGCAAAGTGGTAGTAATAGATCATCCATTAATTCAACACAAATTAACTTTTCTAAGAGATGTAACAACAGGATCCAAGGATTTTCGGGATTTGGTACGGGAAATGTCCATGCTGATGGGCTATGAAGTAACCCGGGACTTACAGTTAAGAGATATTGAAATTGAAACCCCCATGGGCAAAACCGTGGCCAAAACCCTAACGGGAAGAAAACTGGGCATTGTTCCGATTCTCCGGGCCGGTCTCGGCATGGTGGACGGAATTCTCCAACTGATTCCTGCGGCAAAGGTTGGCCATGTGGGCCTATACCGGGATCCGGAAACCTTACAGCCTGTAGAATACTACTGCAAACTCCCCACGGATGTCGGCGAGCGACAGTTAATCGTACTGGACCCCATGCTTGCCACCGGGGGATCCGCCAAAGCGGCCATTAAGTTCTTAAAGGACAAAGGGGCCCTAAACATTAAATTCATGTGCCTGATCGCCTCTCCGGAAGGAATCGAAGCCTTAAAAGCCGCCCATCCCGACGTGGATATTTACGTGGCTGCCATCGACGAAAAATTAGACGGCCACGCCTACATCGTACCTGGACTCGGCGACGCCGGGGACCGACTCTTCGGCACCAAATAGAGCGGGACGAGCGGACAGCGGGACGGAGTAATTGTCCTCTTTAGAGCGGACAGCGGGACGGAGTAATTGTCCACTCTGCAGCACCCTGCTTACTGTCTGCAATATAGTGCAAGTCAGTTGCGTACCGACCTCGAAGGATTAATAGTGACCGGTTTTCTTCAGCTACGCTTAACAAAAGAAGAGGTGAAATGATGAGACCATCTTGGAATGAATATTATATGGATATCGCAGAAACCGTCAAGCGAAGGTCTACCTGCATGCGAAGACAGGTGGGAGCCCTCCTGGTTCTTAATAAGAAGATTTTAGCCACGGGATATAACGGTTCTCCGAAAGGACTTCGTCATTGCGATGAGATCGGTTGTATGAGAAATGATTTGAACGTCCCTTCGGGAGAACGCCATGAACTGTGCAGAGGATTGCATGCGGAGCAAAATGCGATTATTCAGGCGGCCATGCATGGGGTCAAAATCGAAGGTGCCCACCTTTATGTAACCCATAAACCCTGTGTGGTATGTGCAAAAATGATTATTAATGCAGGGATTGATAAAGTGGTATTTAAAGGGGATTATCCCGATCGTTTATCGGATAATATGTTTACGGAAGCGGGGATTGCCCTGGAGCGATACGAAGAAGCACAGCCAGGAATTAATGCGGCAAAATAAGTCCTGAAAAGGGAAAGATTTTTTGCGGCGGATAAAATTTTGAGGGGAAGAAATGCATAAAGTCTTCCGGTGATTGTGAAAATATAGTAAGCAACGGTTTAATTTACTTAAATAAGCCCTAGGATCGAGGTGAAGTTCCTGAACCATGGAATGAGTCCCCTATCGTAGGGCTTTTCTTGATGGGGAAAAAGGGGTTTTCGATCCGGGGGATAGTTTTGCGAAATGCGGACAATTACTCCGTCCCCCTGTCCGCATCCTCCGGTCCGCCGGTCTTTGGGCTTGGGGGTTTTTCCCGCCGGGGCTATAATCCTAAGCCTTTTGCAGATGGGCTTAGAAAGGGGAGGGACAATAACTCCGTCCCCTTGTCCTTTCCCTCTGTCCTATAAAAAAACTTGCAAAGCTTTCTTAAAGAATATACAATGGTTAATAAATTAACAATATTTTATTTCGAAATTACGAAGTTGCAACTCAGCATCTGTCAAAAGGTTGAACACATCGCAGTAAAAATGAACATATAAAAATGTTTAAATAAAAAAATTAATTAAATATTATAAATTTGATATATAATTAACTTACATCCCTTAAACAAAGCCGGATTTCTATGTTATAATAGAGAAGGCATTTTTTTAAAGCCGCTGTAGACTATTGAATCGGGGTGGACCATGGGCAACAAGAAAAGTATTTTTGAGAACTTAGCACTGCTTACATACCTGGGAGTAGCCATGATTGTCCCTATTGCTCTTACCCTTTTTGCAGGAAGGTGGTTGGATGAGAAACTGGGCACCGGCCCCTTATTTTTATTTATCTTTGTGGTGATCGGAACCCTGGCGGCCTTTCGCAATCTTTATAAAATCGGCACCCGAGACCTTCCGAAACGTAAAGGACGTGATGAATGATGGATCCCCGGGAACAGATTCAACAGGACTTTATTAAAATTATCAAAGGGATGATCCTGGGAAACGTGGTACTCATCGTTATCGGAGCTTTTTTTATGGAAGAGGCCATGGCCTTTACCTTAGGGCTGGTTCTGGGCAGTGTCATTGCGGTACTGAATATGCGGCTCCTGTATCTTACTTTAAACCGGGCCGTTACCATGACCTTTCGAAGGGCTCAGATCTTTACCGTAAGTCGTTATATTCTTCGATATATCATTATCGGAATTGTGGTTTATGCTTCCCTTACAGCGGATCACTTGCATCCACTCGGGACGATTTTAGGATTACTGATGATTAAACCCGTAATTCTTACGACCCAGCTGTTTGAAGATAAAGCTTTTTTAAAGAATGTATTCATCAGAAAAAAAGACTAAGTACTTCAAGAAAGGAGGAACACCATGGATTTTGGATCAAGAATTTTGTTTGAAATACCCATATTCGGTGGTATGCCCTTTACGGAAACCATTGTGACAACCTGGATTATCGGAGCGTTGCTGGTGGGCTTATCCGTCATCTTTGTTCGAAACTTTGAGAGTGTACCCAAGGGTGCCCAAAACGTTATTGAACTGATTGTGGAGGCCATCAATGATCTGGTTGCCCAAACCATGGGAAAGGACAAGATGGGATTTGCCCC
>SKRE01000005.1 GCA_007118655.1 Clostridiales bacterium
TGACGGTATTTTTAAAATCCACGGTCTTTCCCTTTGCATCGGTTAACCGTCCGTCATCAAGAATCTGCAGGAGCACATTAAATACATCGGGGTGGGCTTTTTCGATTTCGTCAAAGAGAATTACGGAATAGGGTCTTCTTCGGACTTTGTCCGTCAGTTGCCCGCCTTCATCGTATCCTACATAGCCCGGAGGAGATCCGATCAACCGGGATACCGTATGCTTTTCCATGTACTCCGACATATCGATTCGAATCATGGCGTTTTCATCCCCGAACATGACCTCCGCCAAGGCTTTCGACAGTTCGGTTTTTCCCACACCGGTGGGCCCTAGAAAAATAAAGGAACCGATGGGCCGTTTGGGATCTTTTAGCCCCACTCTTGCCCTTCTAATGGCCCGGGAAACGGATTTAATCGCCTCATCCTGCCCGATCACCCGTAGGTGAAGGACCTCTTCCATATTGAGCAGTCGCTCCGACTCTTCCTGCTTTAATTTATTTACCGGAACCCCGGTCCAATTGGAAACCACAGTGGCAATATCCTCCGCCTCCAGTACGGTATTGGCTTTATTCTTATTCTTGGCCCAGTGTTTTTTTTGTTCCTCCAGCTCCTGCATAACTTCCTTTTCTTTGTCCCGAAGCTTCGCCGCTCTTTCAAAGTCCTGAATGCTCACGGCTTCTTCCTTTTCCTTCCCGGTTTTTTCCAGACTTTCTTCAAGTTCTTTTAAGTCCGGCGGTGCTGTAACGGAATCCAGTCGGATTTTCGACGCCGCTTCATCAATCAAATCAATGGCTTTATCCGGTAAAAAGCGGTCACTGATATAGCGATGGGACAATTCCACGGCGGCCTCAATGGCCTCATCCGTAATTTTAACCCGGTGATGGGCTTCGTATTTATCCCGAAGTCCCTTTAGAATCAATACCGTATCTTTCTTGGAAGGTTCCTCCACTAAAATGGACTGAAAGCGCCGCTCCAGGGCTGCGTCCTTTTCGATGTGTTTTTTATACTCATCGGTGGTTGTAGCCCCTATGGCCTGCAGTTCTCCCCGGGCTAAGGCGGGTTTTAATATGTTTGCCGCATCGATGGCCCCTTCTGCGGCCCCGGCACCAATCAATGTGTGAATTTCGTCAATAAATAAAATAACATCCCTGGAAACTCTTAATTCCTCCATGATTTTTTTCAGTCGATCTTCAAATTCTCCCCGATACTTGGACCCCGCCACCATGGAGGATAAATCCAGGGTAACGATCCGTTTTCCCTTTAATAAATCCGGAATATTCCCTTCAAAGATTCTTTGGGCTAAGCCTTCTGCAATGGCGGTTTTCCCCACACCGGCTTCTCCCGTAAGGCAGGGGTTGTTTTTGGTTCGGCGACTGAGAATTTGAATGACCCGCTGAATTTCCTTTTCTCTTCCGATTACGGGGTCCAGCTTATCCTCCCCTGCCATTTGTGTCAAATCCCTTCCGTACTTATCCAGGGTGGGAGTTTTTGATTTTTCCCCTTCCCCCTTTGCCTTTTCATGGGAGCCTTGTTTGCTTCCCCTTAATTGGTTCACCACTTCGGCATGCACTTTTTCCAGGTCCACTTCCAATTCTCTTAATACCTTGGCGGCAATTCCCTCCCCCTCTTTAATGAGCCCTAAGAGTAAGTGCTCGGTTCCGATGTAATTGGTTCCCAGCTCCCGGGCTGCATGAAAGCTTAATTCAAAAACCTTTTTAGTCCTGGGGGTAAAACCCAGCAGATTCCCGTCGTCATTTCCTCTCCCCACCAGGGAAATAATTTTTTCTTCGATTTTTTTAAAATCCACTCCAAGTTTTTTTAAGGTTTCCGCCGCAATTCCCTGGCCTTCACGGAGGATGCCTAATAATATATGCTCCGTACCCACGTAGTTATGCCCTAAATTTTGAGCTGCCTCCTGGGAAAGCAGGATCACCTTTTGTGCTCTTTCCGTAAATCTTCCATCCATGGACATGATTATCAGCTCCTTCACCTTCCATATTAAAATTACTAAAATTGCCTAAGTATTGGTGAGTTTTTCCCTCAGCAACGTTCCTCTTTGAATATCCAGCTCCCTTTGATTAAGTTCTTTTCCAAATAGCGCCTGCAAAGATCCCGGCTGAATAATTGTAATTAATTGATGAATCCAGGTCAACTCCAAATCTTTTATTATTCCTGTGCTGATGCCCAATTGAATATTGGATAACAGCTTCATTCCCTCCTCTAGGGAAATAGTTCTCGCGCTTTTCAAAATTCCCAGGGATCGATGGACCCGGTCTTCTATTTCCACGGGCTGTTCCTTAACTAAATTTTCCCGCAGATTTCTTTCCTTTTCGATGATGTGCATCGTAATCTCTTGAAGTTTTTCGATGATTTCCTCTTCCGAAACCCCTAGGGTCACTTGGTTGGATATTTGATATATGTTCCCGGTAAAGTCGCTGCCCTCACCGTACACCCCTCGAACCGCAAGACCCATTTTATTGGCAAACTGGAGCATCCCGTGAATTTGGCCGCTCATCCCCAGGACCGGCAGGTGAAGCATCACCGAGGCTCTCATTCCCGTCCCCGTATTGGTGGGACATGCGGATAAATAGCCGAGTTCCTCATCAAAGGCATAATCCACCCGCTCTTCAATTACGTCATCGATTTGATTTGCACTTTCCAAGACCTTCTGCAACTGCAGTCCGGGAAGCAAGGCCTGAATTCGAATATGATCCTCCTCGTTGATCATAATAATCAGATTTTCCTTTTCATTATATACCACTGCACCGGCATCTGAATGATTGGCTAACTGGGGGCTGATCAAGTGTTGTTCCACCATTTGCAGCCTTTGAATTTCCCTTAAATCCTTCATTCTCCTCATGCGAAAATCCTTATTCATTGCTTCATTTGCAAAGATAATGCTTTGATAAACTTTCTCGATCACCTTTTCTTCCGCAGAGGGGTCTTTGATCGTGGGAAAGAAAAAATCCTTCATATTTCGAGCCAATCTCACCCGACTGCTTACTACGGTATCGCTATACGGACCCTTACTATCCAGCCATTTAGACAATGCTCTCCCTCCCCTATAATCCTTTCTCCAAATCCTTTATTTCATCCCGAAGCTTTGCCGCTTCCTCAAAGTTCTCTTCCTCAACCGCTCGCTGCATTTTTGCTTTCAACAGTTTTATTTTTCGATGTATGCTGAACTCTTCACTTTGTTGTTTCGGAACTTTTCCCCGATGTTCCGAATTTCCATGGATTTTCCGAAACAAGGGTTTGATTTTATCCCTGAAAGCCGTATAACACTGGGCACACCCAAAGCGGCTTAGACCGGCAAACTGATCATAGGTCATTTTGCAATTGGGACATTGGAGTTTTTCCCCTAGTTCAAAGGTCTTCCCCGTTGACTTTTCTTCCGTCTCCATCATTCCCGATAATAATTGATGAAGGTTGAAGATTTTTTGTCCCGTATTGTAACTATGAAAAGGACTTTTTTTCGCTGCGCACACCTCACATAAATAAGCCTCGTGTATTTCGCCGTTTATCGTTTCTTTTACATGGAGTGTAGCCTCTCTATTATGACATTCTTGGCATTTCATATTGGACCCTCCCCTGCATAACCCATCTCTTTAACCGACGGTCAAACAGCCTTCTTTTGAATTCCGAGGTTTGAATATTGATTAATTCTATTATATCGATAACCTCCGGCTTTTTTCAATTCTTTTCTTAGTTAATAATTATCCATTATCTCAGACTTCAAACAAATTGCTCCATAACCTTTGATTTTCAATGTTAACCTTGATTCTTTTTTCAAAAAAAAAAAAGAGTCTATCAAATTCGATAGACTCTCCTGGTATTATCCAATGGAGAAGTTATATTCTTGGGAGTTACTCCTTCTCATTTTCCTCTATTAAGGATTCAATAATTTTTTTGCTCAGATTTGCCGGTACTTCATCGTATCGTAAATACTCCATCTCAAAGGATCCTCTTGATTGGGTCATGGAACGAAGATCAATGGCGTATTTAAACATTTCCGACTGCGGCACCTCTGCACTGACCGTCTGCTTTCCATTTTCTTGAGGCATCATGCCGTTAATCTTTCCTCTTCGTTTATTCAGGTCTCCCATAACGTCGCCCATATAATCTTCAGGTACTAATATATCCACCTTCACAATCGGCTCGAGTAATACAGGGGTCGCTTGTTCCATACCTTTTTTAAAGGCGATGGAGGCGGCCACTTTAAAAGCCATCTCGGAAGAGTCCACATCATGGTACGATCCGTCATATAAGGTCGCCCGGATGTTGGTTACCGGTTGTCCGGCCAAAACGCCCTTTTCCATGCTTTCGATAATGCCTTTTTCCACTGCGGGAATGTAAGCCTTGGGCACGGATCCCCCCACGACTTTTTCCACAAATTCAAAGGGTTCTTTTGAGGGCTCAAAGGTCATTTTCACATCTCCATACTGACCGTGTCCTCCCGATTGTTTTTTATGCTTCCCTTGAACATCGGATTTTCCTTTAATGGTTTCCCGGTAGGGAACCTTGGCATCTTCTAATTCAAGATCCACACCGAACTTGTTTTTCAGTTTGTTGCTGATAATTTTAATATGAAGTTCTCCCTGTCCCCGGATCAGGGTTTGTTTGGTTTCTTTATTTCGCTCGAATTTAAAGGAAGGATCTTCTTCGAATAACTTTTGAAGACCGGCACTGATTTTTTCTTCATCACCCCGGGCCTTCGGTTTAATGGCTAAGATTAATTGAGGTTCATCAAATTCTATGGGGCTGAATACCACGGGATGGTCAATACTGCAAAGGGTATCGCCCGTTGTGGTGTATTGTAATTTGGACACCGCTGCAATATCCCCGGCTCTTACCTCCGGTACTTCCGACTGCTCTTTTCCCCGAAGCAAAAAGGGCGTTCCCATTTTTTCTTTTTGATCCTTGTTGGCGTTAAGTACTTCCATATCCGATTTTAATGATCCGGAAAAAACTTTAAAAATAGTGATTTTTCCCAGGTATGGATCCACAATGGTTTTAAATACCTGGGCTGAAAAAGGTTCATTCGGTTCAAAACCCCGCACCACTTCTTCTTCGGTTTTAGGGTTGATCCCTTCCTTCGGCGGCAAATCCTCTGCCGATGGGGAGTAATCCACTAACATATCCAATAGGGTATGAATACCGATGTTTTTAACCGTGGAGCCGCAAATAACGGGGACGATGTCTCCGGAAATCACTCCGGCTCTTAACCCCTTTTGAATTTCCTCTTCCGTAAACTCCTCTCCTTCAAAATATTTTTCCAGTAAGGCTTCATCACTTTCCGCCACGGACTCGATTAACATCTCTCTGATGGATTCCGCTTCTTCAACCTTATCTTTTGGAATTTCTTTTTCTATACAATCCGTGCCCGTATATTCTCTGGCAATCATCTTTACAACGTTCACATTTCCTATAAAACTATCGTTTTCTCCTAAGGGAATTTGAAAAGGCGCTACTTTTTTACCGAATTTTTCCCGAAGATCAGCCAATACTTTTGGAAAATCCGCATTTTCTTTATCCATTTTGTTAATGAATATAAAGGTCGGCCGGTTTTTCTCCATGGCAAACTCCCAGGCACTTTCCGTTCCCACTTCAATGCCGCCCGTGGCATCCACCATAATCAGCAGGCTTCCCGCAACCTTGCGGGCGCTTTGTACTTCTCCGATAAAATCAAAATATCCCGGAGTATCTAAAAAGTTGATTTTATGATTCTGCCATTCTATAGGAATTAACGAAGTGCTGATTGAGGTTTTTCGGTCGATTTCTTCTTTATCAAAATCTGAAGTCGTATTTCCGTCATCCACATTCCCGATTCGATTTTTAACTTTCGTGCTATAAAGGGCGGCTTCTGTTAATGTTGTCTTTCCGCTTCCACCGTGACCCAGTACCGCAACATTTCTGATTTCTTTTCCGTTATACACTCTCATAATACTTCCCTCCAGTTTAGGTTAGAATTTTTTGACTTAATATACTATTCTATATATTTCTTGTAATTCCTCTTTTTTCGCCCAAAATTTTAGATTTTTTTTATTTACAGGTTCTATTATTTTAAAATATGTTATAATAGATTTTGAACAATTCAAAAAAAATCATAAGGAGGTTTTTTTATGACCATAGAATTTCGTCCTCAAATCAAAGATTTACAAGCTTATAAGCCGGGGAAACCTGTGGAAGATGTGAAACGGGAATACGGCTTGGATCGGGTAATTAAGCTTGCTTCCAACGAAAATCCCCTGGGCTGTTCGGAAAAGGCGAAACAAGCTATCCAAGACGCCCTGAATCACTTAAACATCTATCCCGACGGTAACACGACGGCACTTAAAGAAGCCATCGCAAAAAAATTCAATGTCAAAACCACTCAAGTATTACCCAGCAGCGGTTCTGATGAAATGGTGGACCAGCTCTCCAAAACCTTTATTCAGGAAGGCGACGAAGTGATCATGGCGGATATCACTTTCCCCCGTTACATCAGTACTTGTAAAATGATGGGAGGGATCCCCGTTGTGGTTCCCCTTAAAAACCACACCTACGATCTCGAAGGTATGAAAGAAAAAATCACAGATAAAACCCGGATGATCTGGTTATGCAATCCCA
>SKRE01000044.1 GCA_007118655.1 Clostridiales bacterium
CACTGTTCCATTTCATAGATTTTTTGCAAAGTTGCAATTTGATATTTTTTTTCGGCTACGGACTCCCCGTCGAGATACCATTCCACGATTCTGTACCCAAACATCAAAACAATTCGTTCCCAGATGAAGAGATTTTTCATATGGGAGATATCCGTATACTCGGAAAAGCCTTTGGCATAAGCTGGTACACATCTTTGGTATAATGAAACCATGGCGTCCACCTCGGATTCATCGGCAATTAAACTTGCCAGATCTTCTCCCATATGCCCCCATCCCGTTGTATCCCAGTCGATTAGTCGAATTTTCTCATCGGAAGAGAAGATATTCGCCACCCAGAAATCCCGATGACAAAGAACCAGGGGCAGCGCTTCGATTCCTTCGAATATAGCCTCTGCCTGATCATCCATATCAATCAGCATGTCACATAAATGTTTCGGTATTTCACAGTTTTCGGAGCGTATATAGTCATACACCACCTTCCAGGATCTATACCGCTGATAATAATTTTTTATAAATTCCCTGTTGCTAAGATTAGTGATTTTATCCAGGATTGAGGGTTTTTCTGCAAAGAGTCTTCCTTGAAATTTTCCCAACTCATAGGCTGCACGTTCATACATATCCTCAGAAAGGGCCAAACCCGTGACTCCGTCCACATACTCCATCCAAAGGTGTGTTTCATTTTCCTCTTCGTTCATTTCAGCATGGTAACACTTCGGCCAGCTTAGTTCTTTCGAAAAACAATCCCCCAAGTCCGAGGAGTAAAGATCGTACTCTCTGCGCCAGGAACCCGGGTCCCCGAACCTTTCCCATTTTTCCTGGGTTTTCAATACTATTTTGTATGGTAATTGCCTCTCCCCTGAGGCTTTGGCCATGCCTGTTACAAGCCATACCTCTCCTACAGTTCCTCCCTGCAACTTCTTTCTTTGGTAATCCGCGGCAGTGATATTTTCTCCGAGCATTTTTGTTAAAGCATTTTTCAGTACTACCTGATTCATTTCCTCCAATTCTACATTCCTCCATTTTAGGTGTCCGCTATAAGCAGCGTTTCATTCCATGTTTTTCATGGTATAGTACCTCTTTATAATTGTGGGTTCTCTTTAAAATAGATAGGCCCTCTTCATTATAGAATAGATCGAATAATTAAATAACCATCCCTGGGATGTATCCGCCTCCACCTTCAGGGAGGCAAGGCATCAGTCTTAAGGCGGAGGAAGGGCGAAAAAACTATGCCGGATTCGACTAATTGCACCATAAAAAAACCTGTTACGCATTACACCGCGTACCAGGGCTGTTGTTTTACAATGAAATTAATACACCAGGTCCATCTAGTTTATTTTTCCAGCTTTATATTAGATTCACTAGATAAATCAAAAAAAGACTAAGCGGTTGCAGCACCTCGATGATAAATCCGATACCGTCCCCGGTAAGGCCTCCCAGTCTTGCTGTAATCCATTTAGCGAGGAGCAAGCCTCCCACCAAGGTTAACAGGAGGGTAAGAAAAACCATCGTCGGATAAAATAAAAAAATAATAACCCCAGGAAGTAAGGTGCTCATCAACAAAGTACTGAATCCCGCGGCTTCAATCACACCTTTCCCCAGACCCTGTTGATTTTTCGGATAGGAAGAAAAGCCCATGGCAAACAGTGCCCCGCTTCGGCTAAACAAGGGTCCTAGTATAATATACACCGGTTCCAGATAAGAAAAAAGCGCTACAGTAAAGAGGATGTTGACCACAATGGCAATAACACCGAAGGCTCCGATATGACTATCTTTAATAATTTTTCGCAAGTCCTCCCCGTGACGATTACTGAAAATTCCGTCACTGAGGTCGGAAAGGCCGTCGAGGTGAAGCCCTCCCGTAAGCCATAGATACACCATCCAAAGTATTACTGCCAGTATTAACGGATCCAAAAATTGCAGCAGATATGCCGCAATCCCGAGGACAACACCAATGATCCCTCCGATCACGGGCATATAAATAATTCCCCGATGAAACTCCCAATCCTGAATCTCAAAAGAAATTTTAGCGGGAATCCGGGTTACAAAGGTCAGCATCAATAAAAAAGAGCGAAATTCCGCCCTAATACCGGTATAAATTTTACCCCTCACCGTTCCTCCCCCTTTAGACACATAGGAATGCCGGATACGACAAAATACACTTCATCCGCCCGGGATGCCACCTGCTGATTTACCCGGCCTAAAATATCCCGAAAAATCCGTCCCATGGGATACTCGGGAACCAAGCCCATTCCCACTTCATTGGAAACGATGTAAGCCTCTTTATCCTTTAGTATGTCCAAAAGATGTTCCACTTCCCGTTGAATCTCTTCTTGCATCTGATCCCGTTCCTTTGCCGTGAGTTGATCAAAGTCCCATTCTTTTAGAAACATTCGGTTGGTGACAAACACACCGAGACAGTCCACCATTATTACGGAACGCTCTGCAAAATCCGGGTTTTTTTCAAGACCCTGAAAACCAGTAGGCATTTCCAGGGTTTCCCACTGCTTCGGCCGTCGGATTCGGTGTTTATTGATTCTATCCTGCATTTCTTCGTCATAGGCCTTTGCGGTAGGGATATATAAAACATCCGTGGCCACCGTTGCCGTTTTTTTAACCAGTTCCTCACCGTAACTGCTCTTTCCGCTTCTTGCTCCTCCTGTGATAAAAGTAATCATACTACGCCTCCTTTGTTTCCTCTTGCATTTCATCTACTGTAACTGTATTCTACGGACTTTCATTACTTATGATCCGACAATTCTTTTAGAATTTTTCTAAAGCCCTGAATCAGCTTTTCATTATCCTTCCCCGTCCTTACGGCAAATCGGAAATGTTCATGGTCCAGTCCCTGAAAATCTTCACAGGTACGAAGGTATATGCCGGCCTCCAAAAGTTTTTCCTGTACCAATTTTGCCGGTATGCCCTGGATTTTTCCAAGATAGAAATTCACATAACTTGGATAAATTTTTAGCCCCGGGTTTTCAAGTGCCTGAAAGTGCTTTTCCAAATAGGTTTTTTCTTCCCTGAGCCAATCAGCCAGTTGACGGGGGTACTCCTTTTCGGCGGCTATTTTCTCTAAGGCCTTAAGGGCAAAGGTGTTCACGGTCCAAGGTTCCTTATGTTCCAGCAATTTTTCAATCAGCGAGCTATGGCCGATCCCATACCCTAAACGAAGTCCCGGTATTCCGTAAAATTTCGTTAAGGACCGGAGGATAAAAATATTATTTATACCGGTAGTCCCGTAAGGATCCTTATCAAGCACAAACTCTCCAAAGGATTCATCCACAAACAGAATCCCTCCCCAATCGGACAGCTCTCGGGCAATGCCCTTTAGGAGCTTTTTATCGTAACGGACGCCCGTAGGATTGTTAGGACTGCATAAAAGAAGCACTTCCGGCTTTAGGTTCTGGATTTTTTTGATCAGCCGATCCTCGGGAATGGTAAACCCTGAGTTTTCCTCTAAAATGAAATACTCCACTTTTGTTCCCACCAGTTCAAAGGCCCGTTGATACTCATTAAAGGTGGGTTGGATCAACAGCACCCTCTCCGGTTTAAGACTTCGGGCAAATAAGTAAATCAGTTCCATGGCTCCGTTTCCGATAATCAGCTGTCGGGGATCCAATTTATCCAGTGAAAAGGCTTCCTGCAACAAATAACGGTAATCCCCCCCATCGATGGATGGGTATTTTTCAATGGTTTCTATGGACTCCATAATCCCCTGTTTCACGGACTGCGGAGGACCAAAGGGAGAAATGTTCACGCTAAAATCAATCACCTGTTCTTTGTTGCCTTGATAGCCGCCGTGTTTGTTCATATGTATACCTCCGTTTTTCCGATTAATTTAATTATACAATCAAGCATTGAAGAAAATATACGCAATGATCCAAAGCACTAAAAATCCGTACTGTGCCTTATACATAATCGATGCCGCCCGGGAAATATCCTGAAGCTCTGCCCTTCGTCGGAAAATGCCGATGGCAGGTTTTTCCAGCACTTCTCCGAAGTAGCGGTGGGTCCCTCCCAGCTGAATCCCCAGGATTCCCGCTACGACGGACTCCGGATGTCCCGCATTGGGACTTTTATGAGCCCGACGGTCTCGACGGAAGGTACTCAGTCCATCAAAAAACTCCTTCCTACTGCCGACACCGAAAATTAACATTACCATGCTTCCCAGCCTTGCGGGGATAAGATTTACCAGGTCGTCCAGCTTTGCAGAGGCGTAGCCGATATCCCTATAAGGCTCTTGAACATAACCCACCATGGAATCCAGGGTGTTGACCGCTTTATAAATCCATAATAGTTCCAAGGGCAGACCGAGGGGGATTCCGAGAAAGATATAAAAAAGGGGCGCCAAGACACCGTCAATGGTATTCTCCGAAACCGTCTCCACCGTTGCCTTGATCACTTCCTCTTCGGAAAGCTCCTCGGTGTTTCTTCCCACCAGGTAGGACAGATGCAGTCTTGCTTCCTTCAAATTTTTCTTTTTCAGCTGTTCAAAAACCTTCATTCCCTCTTGCTTCAAACACTCTGCGGCGATGCCGGTCGTTAAGAAGTACAGGGTAACTCCCCAGTACACCGCGGGATGCAGTAAATTCCCCAGTAGCAATAATCCATGGATAAAAGATCCAACGATTAGAGGCACCCCTAGAGCCAGTATAAATCCTGCCCCTTTTAAGGAAAGGAGGCTCTGCTTTCGAAAACCCTTCTCCAAGAGCGAAATCAACTTTCCGATATAAATCACGGGATGAGGCATCCCTACAGGATCTGCAAAGATTCTATCCAGGATTAGGGCGAATACTACGACAATGATCCACTCCATCGCTACCACCCGATGATCTTGAGCAAAGCGTCCATGTCCATATGCTCTTCCATCATAGCTGCCAGTCGATTGTATTCCTGATTCTTGAGTTCTTTAAAAGTAAGTCCCGCCGCCTCTGCGGTACTTATGGGATCCATAGCTTCAGGGGTGCCCCGACGGGATTTCTTTTTTAAATATCCTATAAGATCCCGGCGAAAATCATCATTTTCAAAAATCCCATGAAGATAGGTTCCAAAAACTTGGTTATTCCCGTCGATGCTCCCGTCCAAACTGCCGTCTTCTAAACTAATCCATGGGCTGACCCCTGCTTTTCTTGTGGTTCTTCCCATGTGGATTTCATATCCGGTGATGCATGTCTCGGATTCCTGTTGAAAGAGGGGGCTTCGTCCGGTGATCTGTCTTGTGGTCTTTTCCTTTTCCATGACCGTATCAATGTCCAAAAGACCAAGGCCGTTAATTTCTGCAATTCCGGATTCCACTTGATGCTCGTCCCGTAAGGTCCGTCCTAAAATTTGATACCCGCCGCAGATGCCCATCACTATGGTTCCTTTTTTTATCTGACGGTAGATTTTTTCGTCAAAGCCCTTTTCGATTAAAAACTTACGGTCGTGCAGGGTGTTTTTACTGCCGGGGATAATCAAGAGATCCAGCTCTACACAATCTTTGGGATCTTGAATATAAGTCAACTCCACCTCCTGTTCAATTTCCAGGGGCATGAAATCCGTAAAGTTGGAGATATAGGGAAGCTTAATAACCCCAATATTTACAGGAGACAGGATATGGCCGCCAGCTGCATTTCGTGCAGCCTTTCCCTCAAAACGACTGGTAACACTGTCCTCATCTTCGATCATAAAGCTGTCATAGGGCATGACGCCGAGACAGGGAATCCCGATTTTTTCTTCCATCATTCGAATTCCGGGCTTTAAGATTTCCAAATCTCCCCGAAACTTATTGATGACAAACCCCTTAATTCGCTGCCGTTCCTTTGGGTCCAGTAACATGACCGTTCCGTAAATTGATGCGAATACCCCGCCGCGGTCGATATCCCCGATTAAAATCACCGGAGCGTCCACCATCTCCGCAAGTCCCATATTGACCAGATCGTGCTCTCGAAGGTTGATTTCCGCCGGACTTCCGGCCCCTTCAATAATCACCGCTTCATATTTTTCACTGAGGCTTTGATAAATCTGATGCACCCTTTCTTTCAAATGCACCTTCTCTTTTTGATAAGCCCTGGCATTTAAATTTCCGTAAACCTTTCCTTCAATAATGACTTGGGAGCCTACCTGACTGGTGGGTTTTAGAAGAATAGGATTCATCTCCACCGAGGGCTCGACTCCTGCCGCTTCCGCTTGGACCACCTGGGCTCTTCCCATTTCATTGCCCTCTTTGGTAATAAAGGAATTCAGCGCCATATTTTGAGATTTAAAAGGGGCTACGGCGAAACCACGATTGAAAAGCGCACGGCAAAGCCCCGCGGTCAGTAAGCTTTTGCCCACGGAGGAACCGGTTCCTTGAAACATAATGTTTTTACCCATCAGCTGCTCCTTTCCTTTTTCGAATCCATCAAACTTTTCGAGGTTCTTTCCGCTTTGTTAAATCGCCTTGTTCTTTGCCAAAATACTAAGGCCACCAATATAAATATCAGAACAATTCCGGCGATTCTAAGGTATCGCGTCCAGCCTTCCATGACTGCCGCAGGTTCTCCCACCACCCAGGTAACCCGATGTCCCATGCCGTCGTCGGCAGTTATGCTGTGGGCATCGGAAATGTTTTCAAAGGAGTAATACCCCTCTTCATCGGCGGTTTCCGCTGCTAAAACTTCTCCCTGTTCATCCAACACCTCAACATTAATATTTGCTATCGTGGTTCCGTCTTCGTATCCTACCCAAATGGCCTTATCGTCTACGGGATCAATCATCATTCGATGGGCATAAACCGTAGTTGCGGATAATAAAAACATCAGTAATACCAACATTCCCCTTGAAATCATTCTACGCTGCATCTTATTATTTTTGCTGTTTCCCAATGTCCAACGCCTCCTTTAATGTTCGATTGATAATCGCCGGATTTTTCTCAGAAATTCCGGTGCCCTGTAAAATCTTCACCAATGTGGGCAGCTCCAGATTCCCTTTCGACACCAGCTTTTCATCCTCCAGGGCTTCTACCCTGCCGCTGTGAAGGACCTGTCCTTCCTTTAAAATCAATAGTTGATCCGCCCACTGATAGGCGATATCCACATTATGGGTGGTGAATATTAAAGTATGTCCCAATCGGTGCAAGGCATCCAGGGCTTTTTTAAGTCCCTCCCGGGAAAGGGGATCCAGACCGGAAAAGGGTTCGTCAAACACCAATACCTCCGGTTTCATGGCCAGCACTCCGGCGATGGCTACTTTTTTCTTCTGTCCGAGACTCAGCTCATAGGGGGAGGCCTTCCCCAGCTCCTCAATTTCCATCTGCTCCAAAGCCTGTTTTACCCGTTGTTGAACTTCCTCTTCGGAGAGTCTTAAGTTTCTCGGGCCGAAGGCGACGTCTTCGTATACCGTTGAAGCAAGAATCTGATCGTCGGGCTGATCAAAGATGATCCCCACCTTTTGCCGAAGGGTTTTTAAATTCTTTTTTTCCACAAATTCTCCTCGGATTTTGACCGTGCCTTTTTGAGGCAGAATCAATCCGTTAAAGTGTTGAATCAGTGTGGACTTGCCGCTGCCGTTGGCCCCGAGAACCGCAAGCTTTTTTCCTGCTGTGACGTGGAAACTGACATCCTTTAAGGCCTCTCTAGCCCCTTGATAGGTGTAGGACAAATTTGTTACAGTAATTCCCTCCATTTTACAACCTCATTTCCAGTGCTTTCAGTAAGGTAAATGCAATTATCAAGCTGAGTATCCATAGTCCTTCCCGTATTCCCAGAGGATTAGGAGGACGCATTGGAAGCTCCTTGCTAAATCCCCGGGAAATCATCGTCCGGTGAACCCGCTGAGATTGATCCAGACTTCGAAGAATCATACCGCCGATCATCTCCCCGTATACCTTTAGGGTCCTCGAATTCCATTTTTTTTCAAAGCCCCGGGACACCGAGGATCGATAGGTTTTTTTTAAAGTAGCCGTCCATACATGAACATAACGAAAGGACAGCAGCAGTACTGCGCTTAAGGTTTTCGGGATTGGAATCTGACGAAGGCCTTCCACCAAATGTACCTCTTCCTGGGTAAAGGTAAGGATTATCAGCAGCATAAATACCCCCAGTCCCTTTGTTATCAACTGATAGGCAAATATCAAACGGTCGTCGGATATGGGAAAACCATCGCCCAAAACCAGAGGAGTTGCCATAAAAATAAGAAATGGCAGGGGAAGCCCCAGTTTTCTTCCTAAAAACCTCCAAGGAAGACCCGTCAACCGAGCAAGAATAAAAAGCCCCAGGAGGATTATACTTAGAACGATGGGCTCTTCCAGGGTAATCAGTAGAAATGCCGCTGCCATAAGGGAAATTATTTTACACCGAATTTCCAGTTTTGAGATCCAGGGATAAGCTTCCGGTCTACTCATCCTTTCACGGCCTCCAGCACCGTTTTTCTGCTTTTATGAATGAATCCCACAGCAAAGGCCGTAACCCCGCCTTCTAGAAAAATCAACGGAATATGGGATAGAGTAATCAGCTGAATGTTTGAGACCATTCCCTGGCTGTAGCGGATATCCGTTGCCCATAAAACCCCAACCAAGAGAACTGCCGTAAGGGTTACCCCTAAGCCCCCAAGGAGTCCCGATACCAGGTAGGGAGACTTTTCCCGATGATACACTTTTGCAAACACCTGCCAACAAACCAGGGCAGGTATTCCCACCAATAAGGTGTTTACTCCCAATGTAGTAATTCCTCCATGTTGAAAAACTGCGGCCTGTATAAACAGCCCGATAAATACTGCAATGGGTGCCCGCCGCCCTAAAACAATACCAAGAAGCCCCGGCATCAGGGGATGTACGCTGCTGGGTCCTAAGGGAAGACTGAGCATGGCGAAGGTGAAAAATACCGCGCTCATTAAACTGATTTTCGGAATTTCTTCCTCTTTCGTTTGATAAAGACTGTAGGCGAGCATTCCCGCCGCTCCCACAGTGGTTGCCACCGCCATTTCCGTACTAAGTACCCCATCGGCTAAATGCATATAAATCACCTCTTTACTTTTACTTGAATTGACATATTCTTTTGCATCATGAACTGCTGCCTTTCATAAACACACTTCATTTCTTACACTAATTGATATGCTATTGTGCTTTGGTTAGTCTTCTTTGTACCTACGGGAGTTGGGAAAATACCCGGTCAATAGTATCTATGGTTTGTTCCATATCCTTTGCCGTCATTTGTACATTTAAAAACAGTGATTCAAACTGAGATGGGGGAAGGTAAATCCCTTCCTTAAGCATAGTTTTGAAATAAATTTTAAACCGTTGTTGGTCTGCAGCATTTGAACCGCTGAAGTCCCTCACCGGTTGATCGGTGAAAAACAGAGAAATCATGGCACCTACCCGGTTTACCGTCACGGGGATGTTGTGGCGCTCTCCCGCCTGAAGAATTCCCTGTTCCAGCTTTTCTGCCAAGGCATCGAGCTTTCTATAGAACTGGGGATTTTTTTGGAGTTTCCTCAAGGTCTCAAATCCTGCACGCATAGCCAGAGGATTTCCTGAAAGAGTCCCCGCTTGATATACCGGACCGATGGGTCCGAGCATGGACATAATATCTTTTCTTCCTCCAAAAGCCCCTACCGGCAGTCCGCCGCCGATGATTTTTCCGTAACAGGTCAAATCCGGAGCAATGTCCGGATAAAGACTTTGGGCCCCCTGGAAGCTTACCCGAAAACCGCTCATCACTTCATCATAGATCAGAATAATTCCATGTTCCTTCGTTAGAGCCCTAAGTCCCCTAGCAAAATCCTCTTCCATCGGAATCACGCCCATGTTTCCCGCCACAGGCTCAATTATTACCGCTGCAATTTCCTCTTTATTGGCCTCAAAGATCGCTTTAATATTATCCAGATCGTTATAATTTGCGGTTAGCGTATTTCGGCCGATTTCCTCGGGAACGCCTAAACTGTCGGGAACTCCGTGGGTTAAAGCTCCGGAGCCGGCTTTAATGAGCAGACTGTCGGAGTGCCCGTGATAGTTCCCTTCAAACTTCACAATCTTCGATCGACCGGTATAGGCTTTTGCTAACCGTAGCACAGACATGGTAGCCTCCGTACCCGAGTTTACCATTCGTACCATTTCCATGTTCGGCAGGGATTCCACCATCAGTTCCGCCATTTCCATCTCGATTTTTGTGGGGGCTCCGAAGCTGGTTCCTTTTTTAATAACCTCCTCCAAGCCTTTTACCACATCTTCATCTCCATGACCTAAAATCAATGGGCCCCAGGAGCCTACAAAGTCCAGGTACCTGTTGCCTTCCTCATCATAGATGTAGGCCCCTTCTCCCCGCTCAATAAATGGCGGATCCATATCCATGCTGGAAAAAGCCCTGGCAGGACTGTTTACACCCCCGGGAATGACTTTCTTCGATCGCTCGAAATATGCACTTGATTTATTCATTCGTAATCCCTCCATTTTTGCGATTCTGTAAAGATTATTTTTACGGAAAATATTTTACGATTATTTAAAAGTTTATTTGAAGTTATTTTGTAGATGCTTCCCCATTTCCTTAGCAAAATAAGTAAGGATCAAATCCGCCCCTGCCCGTTTGATGCTTGTGAGGATTTCCACCATTCCTTCGGTCTCATCAATCAAACCGTTTTTTGCAGCAAGCTTAAACATGGCATATTCTCCACTTACATGATAGGCAGCAAGAGGTGTGGTACCCTTAACCTCCCGAATAATATCGAGGTAGGCCAGGGCCGGCTTAACCATTAAAATGTCGGCGCCCTCTTCTAAGTCTATGGATGCCTGACGCATCGCTTCCAGACGATTGCCGGGGTCCATCTGATAGGTTTTTCGGTCTCCAAAACCGGGGGCGGAATTTACCGCCCCTCGAAAGGGTGCATAAAAGCTGGAGGCGTATTTCACACTGTAACTCATAATCGCCACATTCTGATAGTCCGCCTGATCCAGTTCACGGCGAATCCGAAGCACTCTACCGTCCATCATATCCGAGGGGGCCACCATATCCGCTCCCGCCTCTGCATGACTGACAGCAATACTTCCCAAACGCTCTAAACTAGGATCGTTTACTACTTCTTCCTCTACTACAATACCGCAGTGTCCATCCGTAGTATATTGACACATACAAACATCGGTAATCACAGTAAGATCAGGAAAACTCTTTTTGATTTCCCGGACTCCCTGCTGTACAATGCCTTTTGGATCATCGGCCTCGGAGCCCTTCAAGTCCTTCACCTCAGGAATTCCAAAGATCATTACCGCGGGGATCCCTAAGGAAACCACCTCTTCAATGGCCTCGTCTAACTGATCCACACTGTAGTGAAACTGACCGGGCATATTGGGAATTTCTTTTTTGATCCCCTTCCCGTGGGTCACAAAAATAGGATAGATCAAATCCGCTGCCGTAACCCTGGTCTCGGAAACCATTTTTCGTATATTCGAGGTCCTTCGAAGCCGTCTGGACCGTGTAAAATTATCTGCTGACATGTATATCCACCTTTCAAAAGCATCGCTTTGCAAGTTTAGCTATTATGCAAAATTCTCGTTATTCTCTCTTTCGTTGCTATCTTTACTCTTCCTTTGCGTCCTTCACCATGGCATTCACTAACCCTTTGATCGTATGGAGATTGGCTATGGTGTCCACGGTAAGACCAAAAGACTTTGCCGTATCGGCGGTAACCGGTCCGATGGCAAAAATTTTGCTGTTCTTTACTTTATCAATGACCTCATCGGACAGTGCCTCAAGGAAAAACTGCACGGTGGACGAACTGGTAAAGGTAATACAGTCAATCCCTCCGGAAAAGATCTCTTCTAAATTTCCGCTGTTCTTCGCTCTCTCGGTGCTGTAAAAATCCTTCTCAATGACTTCAATACCTCTCTTGGAAAGCTCCTTTTGGAGTAGATCTCTTCCTAAGCTTCCCCGTACATGATACAGCTTTTCTCCATCTTGAAGTTTTGCCGAAAACATCTCTACGGCCCCTTCCAAGGTGTAGCTCTCAGGAATCTTTACATCCATAATTCCTCGATTCTCCAAAGCTTTTTTCGTACTCTCCCCGATGGCTGTAATTTTAATATCCTTCAGGTTTCTAAGGTCCTCTTTTATAATTTTCAACCCGTCAAAGAAGGCTTCCACGCCGTTTGGACTGGAAAAAAACAAATAATCTGCTCTGCTGTCTTTTAGCGCTTGGATATGGGAGGACAGTTTCACCGGATCCTTCTCTTCCACAATTTCAATGCTTGGATACTCCACAACCTCGGCCCCTAAGGCCATCAGCTGTTTTCGAAGGGTGCTTGCCTGCTTACGACTTCTGGTTACTAAAATCCGTTTATTTTTCAGGGGCATAAACCGCCGCCAGTCCATCTGCTCTGAAAATCCTGCAACTTCTCCAATGACGATAATTCCCGGAGAGGTGATTTTCATTTTTTCCACTTCTTCTACGATGGTCTCCAAGGTTCCCACCGCTTTTTTCTCTTTCGCCGTGGTTCCTCTATGAATCACCGCCGCCTTGGTATAAGGATCCATACCCCCTTCAATCAACTTCTTTGAAATTCGTGGAAGGGCCTTAATACCCATTAAAAATATCAAGGTTCCCTGTAGTTTTGCTAAGAGACTGTAGTCCACCATGGCCTCATCCTTTTCCGGGTTTTCATGGCCGGTAATCACATGAAAGGAAGCGCTGATATTTCGCTGGGTCACCGGAATGCCGCCGTAGGCGGGGACTGCAATGGCCGAGGTGATTCCCGGCACCACTTCGTAGACAATCCCTTCCTTCTCAAGACTTAGAGCCTCTTCCCCTCCCCGTCCAAATACGAAAGGGTCTCCTCCTTTAATTCGGGTGACAATTTTGCCTTCCAGAGCTTTATCTATTAAAATTTGGTTAATTTCCTCTTGGGGCACCTTATGATAGTCCGGCTTCTTTCCCACATCAATAAGTTCCGCCCCCGGCTTTTGGTAACGCAGCAGGCCGGGACTGCTTAGGCGGTCATAAAGAATCACATCGGCCTCTTCTATGGCCCTTAGGCCTTTTAGGGTGATCAGCTCCTCATCACCGGGACCCGCCCCTACTAGGTATACTTTTCCCATTATATTTCCTATCCCATTACTTATTTCGTTACCTTTTTCATTTCTACTTTTATTTCCCGGTTTACATTCGGTCCGATGCATGTTCTTTCTCCTCCTCCCGTTTCAACAGTTCCCTTGCTCCCCTCGCTTCCAAGGCTTTCGCAAGTTCTTTTCCCAACCGTGCCCCCTCTTCCATGGGTCCGCTGATGGATTCGATCAGGTGCAATTCTCCCGAGGCTTTTCCCACCATTCCACTAAGATGTAATTCCCCGTTCTGAATGCTTCCGTAGCAGGCAATAGGAGCATGACAGCCTCCATCCAAGGCCTTTAAAAAGCTTCGCTCCCCTAGTACCGCCAACGTGGTAGGGATATCTTCAATAGCCTTTAGCATATCCTTCAGTTCATGGTCGTCTCTTCGAATTTCACAGCCCAGAGCCCCTTGCCCCACAGCGGGGATGAAATCTTCTATATTCAGATGTGTGGAGTTTTCAACGGTTAATCCTAGACGATTCAATCCTGCCGCCGCTAGAATGATCCCGTCCATCTCCTCCTCTTCCATCTTTCGAAGCCGCGTCTGAACGTTTCCCCTTATTCCTTTAATACGAAGATCCCGTCGCTGCTTTAGGATTTGAGACTGTCTTCTGAGACTGCTGCTACCGATCAAGGCCCCTTTGGGAAGGTTCTGAAGACTTTTTTCTTTTCTTAGAATCAACACGTCTCTTGGATCCTCTCGTTTAGGAATAGCGCCGATCACTAAGTTCTTTGGGGTCTCTCCCGGGAGGTCTTTCATACTGTGCACCGCTAAATCGATTTCTTTTGATAAAAGAGCCTGTTGAATCTCCTTGACAAACAGTCCCTTTCCCCCGACTTTGCTTAGGGTTTTATTTAATATTTTATCCCCTTTGGTTTTGATCTTTACAATTTTGTAATCGTATTCGGGGTAATTGGTTTTTAAGGCTTCAATGATGATGTCACTCTGAATCAATGCTAATCTGCTGTCTCGGGATCCGATATTGATCACTCGTTTCATTGGATCAAACTCCTTTCTGTTTTTGCAATCGGTTTTGTTATAATAATTCATTTAAACAACGCTTTCTCAGATTCTACTTTTTCGCTACATCCCTACTTATTTCATTTGAGGCCTTTTTTATATTGTCCAACATCCTTTTTTTCTCTTCGGGCAAAAGATCTCCCGGTTCAAACATCGCTTCAGGAATAGCTTGGACCATTTTTCGAAGTGCTGTCTTCCGCCGCTCTTCGTCAGGTTCCTCCGCCAGTAGTCTTTCTCGCTCCCGGCCAAGGACTTCAAAGACCGCCTCCCAGTCCTTTCCGAAGCAGGCTTCGAAGTGTTTTCGAAACCGTTTCCCCAAGGCCGGGCTCTTCCCATGGGTATAGACGCTTAACATCAAATCCCCCCGGCTATAAGCAGCGGGCACATGAAAATCCGAATCTCCGGGAAAACATCCGTCGTTTAACCAGAATTTGTGATCTCCTCTAGCCCTTTGAATAATCCCACGAACCCCTTCATTTCCGGCGGTATTGAAAACCAGGTCCACCCCTGAAAAATCTTTAGTTTCAAGGGGTCTTTTCTCAAAGGGAATCCCCTGCTTTACAAAAAATTCCCGAGCTTCCACGCTGTGATCTTTGGCTATGACCTTAATTTTAAAGCTTTCCTGCCATAGCCTCCGCACTTTTCTAAGGGCTACGACCTCTCCTCCGATCACTAAGACATTTTGCTTACTGCTATTTAGTACGATGGGATAAGCCATAAGCTTCCTCCTTAATCTGCATATTGCCTACTGTTTAGTATTATTTCATTGCTTACATACGAAAAGGCATGGGACAATGTACTGACTTAATCCCGATAATATATAACCGACATCGGGGGCAACTGCACCGATTTTTTATAAGGGGACAATTACTCCGTCCCCCTGTCCTCCTGTCCTCTTTTACTCTTTAATGCCGAGGTAGCGATGGGCGAATTTTACGGCCTCGTCGGATTCTCCGTTTTCCCCGGCTTTTTTCATTTCCAGTATGGGGGTTTTTAGGATTTTCCCAACAATGCTTTTTACCTTTTTCCCAATCAGCTTTTGATCCTTATCCTCTAAGTGTTCCAACTTTCGGAAAAGATCCTCCAATTCCCGGTCCACCAAAGTATTGCTCTGGCCCTTGATTTTAGCAATCTTTGGATGAAGGGGAATACATCGCTGCCAACCTTCATAGTCCGCCACGGCTTTTTCAATAGATTCTTTGATTTCATCGATTAGGGCCTCTCGCCCCTTAAGGTTCTTTGCTGCAATTTCTTTTAAGTCGTCCACGGTGTAAAGATGAATGCCCGGTAAATCTCCAATGCTTGGGTCCACATCCCGGGGCAGGGCAATATCAATCATTACCAGGGATTGATTTTCTGATGAAGATCCTTTATGCAGCCCTTCGAAGTTTTCCCGTTCAAAAATCACATGGGGGGCTCCCGTGGCGCTGATAACCAGATGGATTTCTTCTTCCTGTAAAATCCGGTACTTATCCTCGTAGGAGATTTTCTGTATTTTAGGATCTTTAACCTCTTCAATTTTCTCCGCCCGGCGGTTGCATAAGTAAATTTTTTCAACCCCTTCTTCTAAAAGGTGATTCATGGCCAGACGGCTCATTTTCCCGTAGCCTACCACCAGAACGGTTTTATCCTTTAGACTTTCCAGAACCTCTTTCCCCTTTTGAATGCCGATACTGCTGATGGACAGGGGGTTTTCTGAAATCCGGGTGGTGGTTCGAATCTCCTTTGCCGTGGTGATGGCTCCAAGAAACAGCTTGTTTAGTACTTTTCCGCTGGCACCGTTTTCCCGGGCTTTGTCATAGGCCTCTTTTACCTGACCCAGGATTTGATCCTCTCCCAGGACAATGGAGTCCAGTCCCGCCGCCACTTCATACAGATAGTAAATCGCGTCGGTATCCGCCTTAAAATCGTACTGCCCCAGGATTTCTCCATGCTTTAGTCCAAAAAAATCCGTAAAGAATTTACGGCAACGACTTTCCCCGTTGGTGAGATTATCCACCACGGCAATCAGTTCCGTACGGTTGCAGGTGGATAAAATAACCCCTTCTTCAAAATCCGATCCCTCACGGAGGATTTTCAGGGCTTTTATCAGTCTCGACTTCGTAAAGGAAACCTTTTCCCGAAAATCGATCTTCGCTTTTTTATGATTGATACTAAAGGATATAATCTTCATCGGTATTCCTCCTAGATCTAAAGTGCTTGATTTCCCTTTTCGATTACGATGTCTACAATTCTCGGATCCTTTCCAATGGGGTTCGTCAGAGTGAATTTCACGTTCGGATGCTTCGCCTTAATATCCTCCAGGATTCTTGGAATGTCTTTTTTGATATGATTTCCGAAAAATAAAAACAGGGGAACAATCACAATTTCCTCCGCCCCTTTATTCACCAAGCTTTCAATCCCCTCAGGGAAAGAAGGTTTGGACAGTTCCATGGCGCCGTATTCTACGAACTGAAACTTTGCTCCCCCTTTTTTTTCGATGTTTGCCACAACGTCCTCCAACTGCTTTCCCGCCTCGGGGGAGCGGCTTCCATGGGCTAAAATAAACAATCCTCTTTTCATTTGTTGTTCTCCTCTCTTAAACTGTTTTGTTTGTATCGTAAAGGTGCTTTCTTTAGTTATTTTATGCTTTATCGTTAAAGGGCTTTTTTTCTTATTTATAAACGCTATACCAATTACAGTTGCTCAATCAGTGTTTCGATATCACTGAAAACCCTTGGATAGTCCACAGCAGGTCTGTCGATAATAATCATTTGAACCTTCGCCTCCAGGGCACCTTGGATTTTTTCCGGGACGCCGCCCGTAAGACCGCTGTCCTTTGTGACCAGAGATTCGATATTATATTCCTTTAGCGTAGAGCGGTTAAACGCTGTTGAGAAGGGTCCCTGCATACCCAGTATTTGACCGGGAGGCAGCCCTAATGCTTTGCATTTTTCCATCACCTTCGGCACCGGCAGTACCCGGGCATAAATTCTTGATACCTCCAAGGCGTCCAAATAATCCCCCAGGGTTTTGCTTCCCGTAGTCAGCAGTACGTTTCCCCGGCTCTTGCTTAATGCTTCGATGGCCTCCTCAGTATTTTTCACCCATAAAACATCCTTTTTATGTTCCGGTATTTCCTTTTGAATCAGCTCTTTAAGGGAGCCCCGCTCGTAGCGGAAATAGGAAACAGCATTTTCCTCGGCCAAAGCAATCAAATTCTTTGAAACCAGATCCGCATAGGGATGGGTGGCGTCAACAATTTTTGTTATGGGATACTCCTCCAGGACTCTTTCCATTGCCTGATAATCCAGGGCATGATCGATGATCTTCCATTTGTTGTTCGTTTTATCTGTTTTTTCATGGGTTCCTTTATCCCTTGCTTGATCTTCAAGCTCCCTTCGTAAAAGGGAACCTCCGTATTCCGTGGTGACACTGACCATAATCTCTTGGTCTTTTTCTGCCAAGGCCTTGGCAATCCGTCGCCCTTCTTCGGTACCGGCGGCTATCCAAATCATAGGTCATAGCCTCGGGGAGTTACTAAAAAGTCTCCCAGCATTTTGGTGTTGCTGTTTCCGATCAGTACCATCGTAAACATATTCACTTCTTCAGTAGGTAAGGCCTCCAAAGTGGTGATCTTTAGGGATTCGCCCTCTCGCTTGGCGTTGATTACAATGCCCACGGGGGTGTCTTTCTTACGATGCCGGAGTAAAATTTCCGTCGCGCTTTGAAGGTGCTTCGGACGTCCTTTGCTTTTCGGGTTATATAAACTAATGACGAAATCTCCCTGTCCCGCAAGATCTAGGCGTTTTTCAATTAAACTCCAGGGGGTCAATAAATCGCTTAGGCTGATGGATACATGGTCATGCATAATCGGTGCTCCAA
The DNA here is from genome assembly GCA_007118655.1 of Clostridiales bacterium. GTDB lineage: Bacteria > Bacillota > Clostridia > Peptostreptococcales > T1SED10-28 > Isachenkonia. Next base: position 17,935 of record SKRE01000044.1, read on the forward strand.
GACTCGCCGCGGCGGCGGAAGATGCCGTAACTCCGGGGACCACTTCAATATTCACCTTTCCCAGGGCGTTGTTTTTTTCCATTACTTCAAATAAAATCCCCGCCATGGCGTATATCCCTGCGTCTCCGCTGCTGATTAAGGATACGGTCTCCCCCTGTAATGCAAGACTCAGGGCTTTTTCACACCGCTCTACCTCATGTTTCATTCCGAGGCGATGTACTTGTTGGTCTTCGATTAAATCTTCTATTAAAGGGATATAGGTTTTGTAACCCACAATTCCCGTACTTTCCTTTATGGCTTCTATGGCTCTAAGGGTTCGGTGTTCCCGGGCTCCCGGGCCGATTCCCACGGCATAAATTTTTCCTTTTTTCAATGACAGTTCTCCTTCCAAAGAGCTAAGGTCAGCCCCTCAATTTTCCGTTTTCCAACGATAAACTCCCCGCCCTTTGTCGAGGAAAGATAGGCTGCAGGTTCAGCCACCGCCGAAATTCCAAGGGTTTCTTTGACAAAGTCCGAACCTTCAAAACTCCCTTCCACGGTTTTTATTTCCTCCCGGGAGATGATTTTTAAGGGTCGGTTAAATTCTTTAATTCCCTCCAAAATTCCCGGTTCTTTTTCTTTCACATCCACTGTGGCAAAATGTTTAATACCTAATGCACTGTAGCCGAACGCTTCTAGTACCGCTTCAATGCTTCGGCGTACATGGCCGGAAGAAATATTTTTTCGGGCGCCGATACCTAGGATCAAGTTCTTCGGATACAACTGAATCAAATCTCCTTTGTTTATTTCAGGTTCCATGTTCCGATTACTGACGATGATCGCACCGCCGGAGTGCTCCCGGACTTTATCCGGCAACTGTTCCTCACTACAACGAACGACGGGAAAGTATTTTCCCACCCAGTCCGGCAAAGGAATCTCTGTAAATACCATTACTTTTTCATCATTTACGATCTTTCCGCTTAGCTTCGTTGCGGCGTTAAAATCGTCGAATGCAAAACCTAACTTCTTAGCCAGCATATCCACAGCCATTTTCCCTTGAACATCAGAAGCGGTGGTAATTACCGGTGTGGCTTTCAGTTTTTCTGCCAGCACTATGGCCATTTCGTTAGCGCCTCCTAAATGTCCGGAGAGGATCGGGATAATATATTCTCCCTTCTCATCCATTACAATCACCCCGGGGTCCTTGAATTTATGCTCTAATAGGCCCTCCATGCTACGAACCACAATCCCGGCGGCCATAATGAAAATCATGCCCTCGTGTTTTTTGTAGATGGATTTGACGAAAGACTTAAAAGGCCGGTCTATGGATTCGATATTTGAAAGATCAAAACCATTGTTGGTATTAACTAAGCCGGGATTTTCCATTTCATCCGGTGCTTCTTGCTCTATTGTTTCAGTTCTATAGGAGTTAATAATCTTCTCCGGAGCGTAAAGGGTACTTTTCCCTTTTAATGCCTCCTTAACCCGAAGTCCTAAATGAAGACTGTTTCGGGTCAGCGTAATAACTGCCCAACTCATCTTTTTGCCTCTCGATATTCATGGGTAAATTTCGGGTCATAGAGCTTTGAGAGTTCATATTCCTCTCCGAGAAAACGTCCCACAAGAATCTGTGCGGTTTTCGTAATCTTTGCTTCCTTTACTTTTTCTGCAATATCTCCTAAAGTTCCGATTACCTGCTTTTGATCCTCCCAGGTGGCCCGCTGCACTACGGCAATGGGGGTATCTTCCGGATAGTGGGTTCGTAGTTTTTCCACTACGCCCTCGATCATTTGAACCGACAGGAAAATCGCCATGGTGGACTGATGCCGGGCGAGACTTTCCAATTTTTCCAATTCCGGCACCGGGGTTCTTCCCTCCAGCCGGGTTAAAATTACGGTTTGGCTGACACCGGGTAAGGTTAACTCTCGGTTCAGGGACGCCGCCGATGCGGTAAAGGAGCTTACCCCGGGAATGACCACGGAACGAATGCCTTTTTCCTCCAGGGCATCAATCTGCTCTTTGATCGCTCCATAGATCGTCGGATCTCCCGTATGTACCCGTACCACCATCTCTCCTTTTGCCAGAGAGCGCTCTGCTACCTCCAATACTTCATCCAAGGTCATGGAAGCACTGTTGTAAAGTTTCGCATCTTTCTTTTTACAGTCCAGGATTTTTTCATTCACCAGGGATCCGGCATAGATAATCACATCCCCCTCTTTTACAAGGTTTTGTCCCTTTACGGTAATCAGTTCCGGATCTCCGGGGCCGGCCCCTACAAAATAGACGGTTTTCATTGAAATACCTCCTTCTTCTTGATCAGCATCGTTGATAAATAGGGCACTTGGCCTTTGTTTAGCTTCGAGATATCATAACTTATATTCTGTTCCCGTTGACTTACATGGGAGATCAGTACAAAATTTCGTTCCAGG
>SKRE01000067.1 GCA_007118655.1 Clostridiales bacterium
ACTCCAGTCAATTCTGAAAACGAAAACTTAAAAACCCCCGAGACCATACCATGGTTTCAGGGGTTTTTTCATAGGGAACTTAATTATTGATCATTTTTACACTTGGTGATCATTTTATTTGACCCTGTTTTTCTTAATTCTTTTTAATCTTTTGACTTCCTGTATTTCTTATACTTCATATTTTTCCAGTCCGTCGTAGAGCATTCTGTAGTACTTTCGTTTAAAGCCCATTTTTTCGTAAAGCTTTATGGCATTTTCATTTTCCACTTCCACATGGAGGGATACATTCCCTTCCGACAGTTCGATAGCCCTTTGCATCAGCTGGGTTCCGATTCCTTTCCCTTTAATATCCTGCTTCGTGGCGATATAAGAAAGATGATATTTAGGAAAGAATTCATCGAAACTGGTTTTTGACAGAACGCAAATCCCCGCTAATTCATCATCAAAATAGGCGGTTAAGACAAATCCTCCCTCTAAGGCGTTATCAAAAGCTTCCTGTATTTCTGTTAAGGGGTCGGAGTATTGTATAAGCCAGCTATCCAGTAATTCTAAAAATTCATCATAAGGCAGGGGCAAGGTTTTTTTCGTTACTTCCTGAATGTCCAAGTCCACTTTTCCGTCCTTTAATATGATTACATGGGTTCCGTTTTCCAACTTTCCCTCTTCCTGGGTTTTCATAAAAGCTGCGATGGGATATGCGTTTTCCGTTGAAATATGAATGTTTTCCAACTCTTGAAACTCCTTTTTATAACGAAGAAGTTCCTCATCGGTAATGGATATTACAGCGCCCTTTGTATCATAAACCGCGTTTAAGGCTTCCTGGGCATTGGCATCGATTTGATGCACTAAGTTTTTATTGTATTTGCTTTCGGAAATGTCCTCTTCCCGGACTTTAATAATTTCTTTGCTTCCCTGTTTAAAGGATTCTACAATAGGATTCCCTTCACTGGTGCTGCAGGCATAGAGCTTCGGTAAGCGTTCGATTTCTTCGTTGATCCAGGACTGTTTCAAACCGGAATACAGACCGGATATGGAAAACCCTTCCCCGGTTTGGGAAAAGAAAGTGGTAGGATCTTTTTTTAACCGAGTGTTAATTTCACTGGCAAGATAAGAAAAACTATAGAGGTATAAGATATTATTGGTCATCCCGGGATTGGCATTATAATACCCGTTTTCTTCTGCGCATTGATTGCTTTTATCGATGCAGTCCATCTCATTTTCTCCCACCTGATGAATCTCGATTTTATCATTTTCCCTAATAATATGATCTTGGGGAATCGTCGAATCCTTTGGTGCAAAGAGAACCAAATTCACATCGAAGTATTTTGACAGATAGGCTAAGGAATAAAGGAGTCTTCCGCTGTTCCCTAAACAAATATGCCTTTGTCCTTTGGATAGGGCATCCCTTACGATTAAGTATGCCAGCCGATCTTCAAGATGTCCCGAAGGGTTATTCCCTTCAAGTTTTAAATAGATTCTTCGTATACCCAGTTTGTCTTCAAGGTTCTTTGCTCTAATTAATGGGGTTCTTCCCACGTAGGTACGCATGGCAGTGCTTTCCATTGATTTTCCTCCTTGATGTTTTATTTGTTCATATTACTCTGAAGTAATATATGCCCAATTTACAAGGATTTAAACAGAATATGGCTAACTGCCCGACATAACGGGGGCTCTCCTTACACCTTAGGATCTCGAATCCCTTCATCCCCCACCGCTTCATTTACCGGTTTTCTCTTAACCAGAAAATCCAGTTCTCCTGTATATTCAGGGATTTCTGCAATGATTTTATCATCCATGGTAAAAACGATCTTATTCCCAAAAAGCTTGCTTATGGCGGAGCGGATAAATCGCACACGAATTTTCTCCTGGGAAGCTTCCCGAAATTCCTCTGTCAAGTCGATCCACGTAACCGGCTTAATATCTACTTTCTTTTTTGCTAAAGTTTCTCCCGTACCGCCGTCAATAATTTTAATGTGCTTTCGATTGATTGCAAAGAAAATAGCAATGCCCAGCAAAATTAAGAACAGTAAAATAAGATACAGCGGCACGTTACTGCCTTCATCCGAATCGGCGGTGCCTTCATCCTCGGGCGCCGCTTCAGATTCTGAGTCCACTGCCGCTTCTTCCGCATTTTCCCCTTCTCCTGAAACCCCTCCATCATCCCCGTTATTAAGCACCAGGCTAAAAACAAATCTTTCGTTCTCGCTGTCAATCAGGATTTCTTCAATATTATTGAGTGCTCCCCCTTGGGATTCCTGGTAGCTTAAGGTATAGAGCCCATAGGGAATATTATCAAAATTAAACTCCCCCTCACTGTTGGTATAAGTTGCATAGTTCCCTAAATTTACCCGGATATTTTCAACAGGTTCCCCCGCCTCGGTCTTAAATGTTCCCACTACTTGCCCCGGAGTGATCCGTTCCTCTTCCCCCCGGCTTGCTCCCTCATCTTCATCGGGGTCTTGATCACCAAATCCAATGAAATCCGTGAGTTTTTCAATGGATTCTCCGATTCTTTCCGTCCCGCGGCCGATAGAGTCCGTCAAGTCTTCTACCCGTTCTCTCATGTCTTCCAGCACCTTGAAATTATCCCCGGAAAAAAAATCCGTTATCCTGTCCATCACCAGTAAAGGACCTTCTCCTTGCCGAGGTTCTTCCTCTAAGGCACCGCTGTATGTGGTAAAGGATAAAAATATCATCGTAGTGATGATCAAAAGGCTTTGTATTTTAATCACGTTTTTTCTCATTATTTTGCTCTTCCTTTCTAATTTCTCAAAGATTAATCGATTTCCATTCTCTTAACTCTTGTTATATTATACAATACTTTTGACATAACGAAACCCTAAATTATATATTCGCCGGATTCCTACAGCCATTGCCGGGGATTAAGGAATTAGGTAAAATAACCAACTGCTGAGATGAATTGCTCGGGGGTGCCGAAGGATTGTATAGTTATTAACATAATTACGAACTTTTTTTGTGTAGTATTCATAAATCAATCTTTCATCGTCTTGTTTGTTCTAACCATAGGACCTATAATGTAGATAGCGATGTATTTGCCTAACACCCACAAAGGAAGTGAAAATCTATGATAAATGAACATAAACATATTCAGGTATATAAAGGAAATATTGTACACAGCCCTTCCATTGACCGGTTAGAGACCATGGAAAACGGATATCTTGTCGTAAATAAGGATTCGGTTACGGGTATGTACCAAAAGCTCCCTGAAAAATATCAAAACTGTGCCGTCCGGGACTTCGGTCACCGACTAATCCTTCCGGGGTTTGTAGACTTGCATTTCCATGCTCCTCAATTTGCTAATCGCGGGCTTGGCCTTGACAAAGAATTACTTCCCTGGTTAGAGGAATACACTTTTCCGGAAGAAAGCAAGTTCAAAAATCTTTCCTACGCTAAAGAAATCTATCCCCAAGTAGTCCATGCTCTTTGGAAAAATGGAACCACCCGTTCGGTTATTTTCGCCTCGGTTCACAAAGACAGTACGAAGTATCTCTTAGACCTGTTTATCGATTCAGGCCTGGGGGCTTTTGTCGGAAAAGTGAATATGGATCGGAACTGTCCGGATTTTATCGTGGAGGATTCCACTCAATCCCTGTCGGAAACCCTTGAAATTATTGAAGAATACAGCAATAAATCCCCTCTGGTACGGCCGATTATAACCCCCCGGTTTGTCCCCACCTGCTCCGTCCCTCTAATGGAAAAACTGGGAGCATTTGCGATGGACCATAAGGTGTTTATTCAGTCCCATATTTCCGAAAATCAAGGAGAAGTGGACTGGGTGAAGGAACTGCATCCTGAATCTGTTGATTACGCCAGTATCTATGATCAATACGGTCTCTTCGGCCATCAACCCACGATTATGGCCCACTGTGTATTCAATACGGAAAAGGAAATCCAACTGATGGCAAAATCCGGGGTATACGCCGCCCATTGTCCTAATGCAAATTACAATTTAGCCAGCGGTATTATGCCGGTGCGATCCTTTTTAGACAAGGGGGTCTCCGTGGGTCTGGGAACCGATGTGGGTGCGGGGCACCAAGTATCCATCCCCAAGGTTATGACCGCTGCGGTGCAGGCTTCAAAAATCAAATGGCTGGAGTCCAATAAAACCTTAGAACCCTTAAAACTAGCGGAAGTCTTTTATCTCGGTACCAAGGGGGGCGGGAAGTTTTTCGGAAAAGTAGGAAGCTTTGAGCCGGATTATGCCTTTGATGCCCTGATTATTGATGACCGGGAATTGGGAACCTTAGATTTGTCGTTGACCGAAAGATTGGAAAGATATTTATACATCGGAGATGACCGCCATATAGAAAAGCGTTACGTCGCCGGCAAAGAAGTATCGGAACCAAAAAAAACTTCCTAGATTACGGGAAGTTTTTTTTCTCTATAATATATAACAAGGTTTAGGTTCAATCCTTGACTTCTAAATCCACAAACCCAAATTCGGTTACATCAAATAACCCCATGTCCGTAAGCTTAATTTCCGGGATGACCGGTAACGCTAAAAATGAAAGGGTCATAAAGGGATCGATTTCAGGATTTACCTTTAATTGATTGTAGGCTATGTCGATCATTGCTTTGAATTTTTTGTTCACGGCCTCCATGGGTTCTTCCGACATCAAACCTGCTAAGGGAAGGGAAAGACTTCCTAAAATTTCCCCCTTTGATACAATGGCGATCCCTCCGCTGATTTTTTCAACTTCCTTAACCGCCAGCAGCATATCTTCATCCCGATCCCCAAGAACAATCAAATTGTGAGAATCATGGGCAATAGTCAGGGCAATGGCCCCATTTTGGAGATCAAAATCTTTCACAAGGCCCAGTCCCACGCTGCCCCGTTTATGATGTCGTTCGATGACCGCCATTTTCAACAGGGGTTCTCCCTCTTCGCTGTAGTATTTTTCGCCTTCCAACTTCGCACGCAAAATTTCTTTTTTTGTCAACAGACTGTGGGGCAGTACTTTTATGACTCGTATCTCTTTTCCGTCCACTTCCAGTTTTAAATCCTTAGATGACACATGATGAAGATTCACGCTGTTTTTTACCCACCTTGTATCGGCACGATCCTTCGGCAGGTTATTGAGCAGCTCCTGTACCCGGTCCCCGTTTTTATAGACGGAATGGATTTTAAAGCTTTCCAAATCCTCCAGGATCACCAAGTCCGCCCAACGGCCCGGAGCAACGGCGCCAACCTTATGCAGTCCATAACACTCGGAGGCATTAATCGTTGCCATTTGTATGGCGGTAATGGGATCGAGACCTAATTTAATTGCATGACGCACATTGTTGTCGATATGTCCTTCCTGCAGCAGATCCTCAGGATGTCGGTCGTCTGTGCAAAACAAGCATCTCCGGGAATTTTCTTTGGTAACCCCTTTAATTAAGACATCTAAATTCCTTGCCGCGGAGCCCTGTCGAATAAGGACATACATCCCCAGTCGCAATCGGTTTTCCATCTCCTCCAGGGTGGAACATTCATGTTCCGTTCTGACCCCGGCCATGCGATAGGCGTTTAGCTCCTGGTCCTTGATCTCCGGCCCATGGCCGTCGATAATCTTATCCTCCGCAATCAATACTTTGTCCAGAATGTCTTCCCTTCCCTGGATCACTCCGGGATAGTCCATGAGTTCTCCCAGACCCAGGACATCCTTTCGGTCAATTAAAGTGCTTAAATCCTCCGCCAGCAGATTGGCTCCGGAATTTTCAAATTCCGTGGAAGGCACACAGGAGGGAAGGACAAAATAAAAATTCATGGGCAAATCCCGACTGGAATCCATCATATAGCGAATCCCTTCCAGCCCTCTTACGTTGGCAATCTCATGGGGATCTGCTACGATGCTGGTGGTTCCCCTTGGCAAGATCACATTCATAAATTCTCTTGGGGACACCATGGAGGATTCAATATGCACATGTCCGTCAATTAGGCCCGGGGCTACATACTTTCCCGCTAAATCGATTTCCTCCATGCCCAGGTAATGTCCAATGCCCACTATTTCTCCGTCAACCACGGCAACATCCCCTTCGATGATCTCTGCGGTAAACACATTGATGATTTTTCCGTTTTTAAACACCTTATCCGCTTTTATTCGACCCGCCGCGGTGTCGATTTGTTTTTTCAGCTTCTTTTTATTGGCCAGATGTTCCCTGGTTGAGTTCATGATTTCACCTCTTTAATGGCTTTTAATAATCTTTCCGGGGTTACAGGGATTTCCGTAATACGAACCCCCACGGCATCATATATGGCATTGAGAATGGCAGGGGCTACGGGAATCATTACGGGCTCGCCGATACCCTTTGCGCCGAAGGGGGCGGAGGACTCCGGATCCTCCACGATAATTTTTTTCACCTCTACCGCATCCAGGGCGGTGGGAATCAAATATTTCGTAAAATTATGATGTTTAATTTCTCCCTTGACGATGTTTAAGTCCTCCAGCAGCGCGTAGCCTTGAGCCATGGCGAAGCCTCCGTCCATTTGCCCTTCAATGAGCTTGGGATTTACGGCTCTTCCCACGTCCTG
>SKRE01000138.1 GCA_007118655.1 Clostridiales bacterium
GCTGAACTTTTACGGGATTGCGGTTATAAAGTCATTATTGGGGATGAAGTCATTGCAAAAGCCATGAATGATTTTAAATATGAGATGAATCAAAAAATTGTATTGGATTGGATTAAGAGTAATGAAATTAATAGAATAGGCCTGAGTTATCGATTAGATGAAGACGAAGCGGTGAACATGGTTGGACATTTTATGAGCGAACTACGAAGCAGCAACTTCTTATCCTACCAAGGGGGACCAATTAAAGCGGTGTATTTTGGAGGTCTTCCTAAAGCTTCGGAAATCATGGAAAAAGAACACAAAGGATTTGTCAGAACCTTTAAAGGGGGAGAATCCGTTCGTGAATCCTTAGCAAAAATGGATGTTCCGGAAGAACGGATCCCAAAGGATATCATGGAAGGCAGTTTGTATGACGACCTGCGCATGGAGTTTGGTAAAGATGTGATCAATGCTCAGGACTATGATCGTTTTATGCCTGCGGATAAATCAGGCTATGCGGATTATGGAACAAAAAATGACACCGTGATGAAAAGAATCGACAACAATATGAAAAATGCATCTACCCCGCTTATGAGAGCACATGTAGGACCCTACTCATCTTCGGTTGATCGATTGGATTCTGTGAAAGAATTTATTTCTTGGGCGAAATATTTGGCGGATACCAAGTACTTGGATATTTTATCCATCGGAACTTCCCAACTGACCCAATCAAACTTTGGTGAAGACTGGGAAGACAAACCAAATGGAGGCGGAGTTCCGGTAAATTCTCCGGAAGAATACAGCATGATTCTGGAAGCGGCCAAACCTCTTTTGGTAAGAACCTATGCAGGAACCAAAAACATCCCTCAATTAGCTGAGATGCATGAAAAGCATCTTAACATTAGTTGGCATGCACTATCTTTATGGTGGTTCAATAAAGTGGACGAGAGAGGGCCTTATGATTTATACACTAATTTAACCCAGCATATCAAGACCCTTAAGTACATTGCAAAAACAGGAAAACCCTTTGAACCCAATGTACCCCATCATTTTGCTTTCCGGGGAGCCGATGACGTCACTTATATCGTTTCCGCATATCTATCAGCAAAGCTGGCGAAAAAAATGGGGGTAAAAACCCTTATCCTGCAAAACATGCTGAACACCCCCAGATTCACATGGGGCATTCAAGATTTAGCGAAGTCGAGAGCTATGCTTGCCTTAGTTAAAGGACTGGAAGACCAGAACTTTAGAGTGGTACTGCAGCCCAGAGCCGGGTTGGACTATTTTAAGCCGGATCTGAATGAAGCAAAAATGCAGTTAGCGGCGGTTTCCGCTTTGATGGATGATATCGATCCTCATAATGAAACCAGCCCGCCCATGATTCATGTGGTTAGTTACTCGGAAGCATCCCATTTAGCAACACCGGATATTATCAATGAAAGCATTAAAATTACCCAACATTCCCTGCAGAAATACCGGGAACTCAGAAAACAGGACAAAGTGGAAGACATGAGTAAAAATACAGATGTTCAGGGACGAGTTTTGGAACTGTTGGATGCTGCGAAGATAAGAATTTCGGGCATTGAAACATATATCAAAAACCCCTATTCCCCGGAAGGCTTTTATAAAATATTCGCCGCCGGATTTTTGCCGGCTCCGTATTTATGGGGAGAGGTCGAAGAGTTTAAACATGTGAGAGCATGGAAAACAAAGCCGATAAAGGGCGGAGTTAAAATCGTAGATGAAGCAAACCATCCGGTAAAAGCGGAAAAAGTGGTGGATTATGCAAGTAAAAATGTAAAAGAAGTTGAATATATAGTTAAGCAGAAAATGTTGGCGGAAAATAAACACTAGTTTTACGAAAAAAGCAACTCTCAAAGGAGAATTGTCTAATGCTTGAAAAATGAGGAGATAATTTGATGTATTATAAAATAGGACTGTTATTCGATGGACCCAATATGGAAATCAGCAAAGTAGAGGCTAAATATTCTGACCAGCAAAAGAAAGATACCATGGAGCAGATTTATAAAATACTAAGTAAAAATCACAAAATCGTGAAGATCCAGGTTGATGAAAAAATTTCAGAAAATCTGGTTAAAAGCGGAGTAGATATAGTGTTCAATCTAAGCACCGGGGTGAGGGGTGAAAGCCGACAATCACAAATACCGGCGCTCTTAGAAATGTTGGGTATCCCCTATGTGGGCTCCGGAATTTTGGCTCATAGTTTGGCCCTTAATAAGGCCATGGCCAAGGAAATATTTCAATACCATGGTGTCCCCACACCGGCCTTTCAAGTCTTTCAAACCGGAGAAGAATCCTTCGACACTAAGTTAACGTTTCCTTTAATCGCCAAACCTGCCTGTGAGGGATCGGGATTTGGCATCCATAAAGATAGTGTGGTTTACGATGAACAAGGATTAATGAAAAAGGTAAATGAGCTTTTGGGAAAATATGAACCGCCGGTTTTGGTGGAAGAGTTTATTGAAGGCAGAGAATTTACTGTGGGTGTAATCGGTAATGGGAAAAACAAAAGGATTCTGCCTATTTTGGAGATTGACTTCGAAGATGTACCGGAGGAAGTCGGTAAATTTTATACATTTGAAGTGAAAAACGACTTCGGGGACCAGACAAAGTATCATTGTCCCGCACCCATCGGATCAGCGTTGGAAAAATCAATTATGGAGAGTGTTTCAAGGGCTTTTGATGTGTTAGGGTGTAAAGATATTGCCAGGGTCGATGTCCTTGTGAAAAATGATCAACCCTATATTATTGAAATCAACAGTCTGCCGGGATTAAAACCCTTGCATAGTGATCTGCCTAAAATGGCCGTAGTTGCGGAGCTGTCCTATAAGGAACTGATCATGGAAATACTGGACGTAGCTATTGAACGACAAATAGACCGATTGCCTGAATTCAAGCCGAAAGTGATAAACCTTTAGTATGGGCGGATATAGCGGATATGGGGACGGAGTAATTGTCCTCATAAAATAGAAAATAATAAAGAGGACAATTACTCCGTCCCGCTGTCATCTTTTTTTAACCTAGATTCCTCAATAGAGGGATCTTTTTTTATTGACATATGTCATAAATAGTTATTGACATATGTCAGATATGGGGTATAATGAAGGTATAAACCCTAAGGATGAACACAACATATTAGGTGTATACAATGGAAATAGCAAGTGTTTGCTGTAAGAATAATAAAAAAGGAGATGCTTAAAATGCCAAGAAAAGATCAAACAGGACCCATGTCTGAAGGAGCAAGAACAGGAAGAGGATTAGGCCCCTGCGGTGAAGAAAATACGGTGGAAACCGGCAAAAGAAATAACCGAAGAAAAACCCGATGGGATGGCGAAGAAAAACCAGACAGAGTGGAGTTCGGTTTGCGTCAGGGAAACGGTCTTAAACGACGGGGCAGAGGAAGAAGAAATAATGGATAAAGAGGTGAAGGAATATGCCGAGACCAAAAAAAGGCCGTAGGGTATGCGGTATGCCGAAAGTCGACTATTTCGGCCCCGTGGGCAACATGGAGGATCAAGTGGAGGACATTATCATGTCTGTGGATGAATACGAAACCATTCGCTTAATTGATATGGAAGAGCTCACCCAAGAAGAGTGTGCCGGGCAAATGAATGTTGCAAGAACCACGGTGCAGGGGATTTATAACGAAGCGAGAAAAAAACTTGCCGAGGCCCTGATCAACGGAAGACGGCTAAAGATTGAAGGAGGAAATTATAAGCTTTGTGACGGTTTGCAAAAGCATTGCGGGGGCGGAGAAAGAGGCCGCCGAAGAGGCTGCGAAAAATGATTTAAGGAGGTTTTTATATGAAACTAGCAATACCTGTAGAGGCGAAAGGCTTACAGAAAAAGGTTTGTACTTCTTTTGGACGTACTCCGTACTTTTTAATTTATGATACGGACTCCAGAGTAGAAGTTTATTTGGACAACAGTGCGGCTGCAACCCAAGGGGGAGCCGGAATCAAAGCGGCGCAAATTATTGTGGACAGCAACGTCGATGCTCTACTGACACCCCGATGCGGTAAAAATGCAGCAGAAGTATTAGAGGATAGCGGCATCAAACTTTTTAAAACCCGGGATGGTTCCATAAAAGATAATTTGGAAGATTTTGCAGCAAACAAATTGGAAGTTTTAGAAGAAATCCATGCAGGGTTTCATAACCACGGAGGAAAGTAATATGAAGATTGCGGTACTCAGCGGAAAGGGCGGCACCGGTAAAACCTTAGTCTCCGTAAACTTAGCGGCCGCAGCGAAATCGGCCGCCTATATGGATTGTGATATTGAGGAACCTAACGGTCATCTGTTTTTAAAGCCCGAGAAGATAAAAACCGCGATTGTCTACAATAAAATACCCGTGGTGGACGAAAATCGCTGTACCGGCTGTCGGATTTGTGTAGATTTCTGTAAATTTAACGCCCTGGCTTATATTAGCGGAAAGCTAAGGATTTTCGAAGATATTTGCCATTCTTGTGGAGGCTGTCAGTTATTTTGCCCGGAAGATGCCTTGTGGGAAAAGGATAAGGAAATTGGTAAAATCGAAACCGGAGTTTCCGAGAATGTTCAGGTGCTGACAGGAATCCTCAATACGGGAGAAGCCTCGGGGATCCCTATTATCAACCGGCTGTTGGAACGAGGCAGTGAAATGGAAATTACGCAAAATATAGCTGATGCAGCTAATGAAAGCCATGGGATTGGCGGGATAGGAAGTACAAAGACAGAGAAGCTCACCGTAATCGACTGTCCTCCGGGAAGCGCCTGCAGTGTAATGGAAAGCATCAAAGATGCGGATTACTGCTTGTTGGTGGCGGAGCCCACTTTATTCGGTTCCCATAATTTAAGAATGGTTCATGAACTGGTGACTCTGTTCAAAAAGCCCCATGGGGTGGTACTCAATAAATGTTTGGAGGGTGAGAATCCTTCCGAAATTTTTTGCAAAGAATATAGTCTTCCCATTCTAGCAAAAATTCCCTTTGATCATGAACTGGGAACATTAAACTCAAAGGCTTTGATTGCGGTACGGGAACAGGAAAAATACCGGAAATTATTCTCTTCCCTACTGCAAAAGATTGTGGAGGAGGTGGCCTATGAAACAGTTATTGGTTCTTAGCGGAAAAGGTGGAACGGGTAAAACCACAGTGGCAGGGGCCTTTATCAAACTGGCCGAAGCTAAAGCCTATGCTGACTGTGATGTGGATGCCCCGAATCTTCATTTGATCATGAATGATTTGCAAGAACCGGAAAGAAAGGATTATTACGGCATGGAAAAAGCGGTAATAGATCCCGAGCGTTGTACAGCCTGCGGACTTTGTAAAGAGTACTGCCGTTTTCGGGCGATTACCGAACAGGTCAAGCAAGAGGGTCTATCGAAGCATCATTATCTTCAGCCGAAGTATCATGTGAATTCTTATTCCTGTGAAGGCTGTGGGGTTTGCGAGGGGGTTTGCCCGGAGAAAGCCATCACACTTGAATCCGACATTGCAGGAGAATTAATGCTATATCAAGGGGATGCGATATTTTCCACGGCGGAGCTGAAAATGGGAAGCGGAACATCGGGACTGCTGGTAACGGAAGTGAAAAAACAGTTGAATGCTGCGGTAAAAGACGCTGAACTGGCAATCATTGACGGATCTCCGGGAATCGGCTGTCCTGTGATCGCTTCCATCAGCGGAGTGGATATGACCCTTGTGGTGGCGGAGCCCTCCATATCCGGCATCAGTGATATGAAACGGATTTTGGAGACAGCGAAAAAATTCAATGTGGAAACCGGGGTTTGCGTCAATAAATTCGATACCAATAAAGAAAATACCGAAAGGATCGAAGAGTTTTGCAAGGAGAACCAAATCAATTTCTTTGGAAAAATTCCCTACGACCCGGAAGCGGTAAAGGCCATCAACAAGGTTCAAAGCATCGTAGATATTGATTGTCCTTCAGGAGAAGCGGTTCGAAAGGTATACGGTCGAACGATGAAAATACTTCTTGCTGAAAGCCCAAAATAGCGTGACGGGTTATATGAACCACAAAACTAGGAGGAATAATAATGAAGATAGCCGTAGCCAGTGAAAAAAACAAAGTTACAGGACATTTCGGACACTGTGAGAATTTTAATATTTTTGAAGTGGAAGATAAGAAAATTGTAAAAAGTGAGTCCATTGCCAATCCGGGACATCGTCCGGGTTTTTTACCGAATTTTATAAATGACCTTGGAGTCCATGTCATCATCTCCGGCGGTATGGGCGGCGGAGCCGTAGACATCTTCAATGAAAATGGTATAGAAGTTGTAATCGGAACCACTGGGGACGCAAAAATAGCGGCGGAGTCCTATCTTGCAGGAGAGTTGAAATCCACCGGCTCCATTTGCCATGAACATCAGCACCTAGGAGAATGTGGAGAGTAGCAATGCCTGTAGCATGATAGAAGAGAAAGA
>SKRE01000157.1 GCA_007118655.1 Clostridiales bacterium
GTATCCGCAGATTTTCCTGATTTTCTTCCAGGGTTTTATACTTGTCCTCCAAGGCTTCCTCGGTTAAAATCAGTTCCCCATGAAGGGTTTCCAGTTCTTCGTAGTTTGCGGTCAGCTTTTCGTAAAGGGTCTTCATGGCATTGGTATTTCGTTTAATAAACCAATACAGCAACACCCCGGTCACCCCAACATAAAACCATCCTTTCAAGGTTTGGGCCAGGGTTAAATAGGGCGTGCCCCTTAAGATATGATCCACTGCTTGATCGGAAAAAGCGATCCATAAAAAACCGATGATCAGATATACCACCGTCACACTAATGGAAAGTTTTCCTGTTTTTTTTCGCAGAACTTCATTTCGTTGAAAAAAACCTTCTTTTGCTCTTTGAAATTCCTGATGTTTATCCATTTTATTCCATCCCCGGCCTTAGACATCCTTAGCTATATTTTAAAGCGTTTTCCCCTACAAATTCCATCGGGGGCATCTTACTCTTTTTTTGAGTTTGTTCTGTCCTTTACACATTACTACCCTGTTTTAAGGAAAACTCTTCACTTTTTGATACGGGCTTCGTCCTTATTATATATCTATGGGCTCTATAAGGGAACCATATTATTCTAAAAACCATCGTCGCTCTTATTCCAAAAAGAAAAAAAACCCTCTAGGGGTTTTTTCAGTTTATTTTTTCCATTCCTTTAGATAGGCTTTCAGATCTTTTATCGTTCCGGAAAATACGAATACTTTCATGGGGTTTCCTCCTTTATCGACTCCATAAGAATCAAACGTTTGTTCTGTATAATCTTATTATATACGAACGCTCGTTCTTTGTAAAGGGTATTGTCCAAATTATTTTTCATCATCCACTAAATGATGTTTATTTGCATAAACTGCGGCTTTCGTCCGGTCTTCCAATTCCAGTTTGGATAGAATATTGCTCACATGGGTCTTTACGGTTTTAATGCCGATAAACAGGGTTTCCGATATTTCTTTGTTGGTTTTACCTCTGCCCAGCTCTAGGAGGACTTCCAACTCTCTTTCGGTTAAAATTTCATGTTTTTCCGCCTTTTTCCGGCTGCTTTTCAGCATGACCTGACTGACTTTTCCCTCTAACACCGATTCTCCTTCATAGGCTTTTTTGATGGCCCGCACGATATCCTCCGCCTTTGTGGTTTTCAGTAAATAACTGAAGGCTCCCGCTTCCAAGGCGGGCATCACTTTATCTTCTTCAATAAAACTGGTAAGGACGATAATCTTGACTTCCCAGCCTTTTTCCATAAAAGCCTCTGTAATGGCTTTGGTAGCTTCAATTCCATTCATCTCTTCCATGACCAGATCCATCAGAATAACATCCGGTTTTCTCTCAACCGCCATTTTCAGGCCTTCTTTTCCATTGCCGGCTTCCCCTACGATTTCAATTGCTTCATCGGTAGATATGTATGCCCCTAGACCCATGCGTACCATCTCATGATCATCCACAAGCATTACTTTAATTTTTTTCTCCAAAATAAACCCCTCCTATAATTCATTTTTTTGATTCCTGCTTCCCCACTAGTTGGATGTTTTTTTAAAAGTACTTTGCAGACCTACGGGTACCCGAACTTCAATTCTTGTTCCCTTTTCAGGAAAAGAAATAACATCAAAACGACCCCCAAGTTCTTCAATTCGTTCCCGCATGGTGGCCATTCCGTAGGAAGACTTTTTATTTTCTGAATTTTTTATGCCCACCCCGTTATCTTCAATGATTAATGACAGCACCTTTTCTTTTTGAAAGAGCTTTACGGAAAACTTTGTCGCTTTGGAATGGCGAAGAATATTGGAAATGGCCTCCTGGGTAACCCGAAAAATATTGTTTTCCAGCCCGGGAGCCAACCCCTCAATATTATGCAGTGCCTGATGGATTTCAATATTTTCGTGCTTAGTATCTAATTCGTCAAGAAGCTTCTCAATTCCTTCTTTTAAACAATGTTCTTCCAAATTTACGGGGCGAAGATGCATAATCAAGGCTCGGAGTTCCTGTTGGGCCATGGATACCATCTTCTCGATCATTTTAAAATATTTTTTTGCCTCTTCCGGACGTTTGTCCATTAATTTCGGGATCGCCGCCACCGTAGTATTTATCGCGAAAAGCTGCTGGCTGATGGCATCATGGAGCTCTCGGGCAATTTTTCTTCGCTCCTCCGAGGAAGCGGCTTCTTCGGCCCCCGCCAGCAACTCTTTATTTTCATTGATTAAACGCTGCAAAGACTCCACCTGTTTTTCTGTTCGCTGGGCCATGCGGTTAAACTGATTGCTGATTTCTTCCAGCTCAATATACCCTCGGATTCGAAGTCGATAATCCAGCTTTCCCCGGGAGAGTTTTTCGTTGGCATCCCGGATGACGTGCAGCAGGGTTCTAAGGGTTCTTCCTACGGGAAGACCTACCACCACAGTGGCTCCAATGGAAGCGAGAAAACCGATGATCCCGAAGATGAACAACAGCCGGAAATATTCCCGGGATAAAAAAGAAATTCCCAGATTTTCTTCTAAATAATCATTACTCATTCCCTCCGTAAGCAATAGGCTGAAAATCAGCACGCCCAGCAGGGTGAAAATGGTGGTGATCAATCCATTCAGCCAAAACTTTTTTACAATGTCAAATTGTACACTTTTTCCTTCCATGGTCCGTACAAAAATATTTTTCAGAAACTTCATGTTATCCCACCCTTTTGACGGAAACCTCTCCGATATTTACCGATGCGTTGATTCGAACTTTTTTAAGGGCTTCATCATAATCCTCGCTGCGATAACAAAGTAAATTGGAGGATACGCCGGAGCGTCGATTTTTATGATGTCTTGAAAACTCCTGCTCTTCACCGAATATTTCCACACTTCCGATATTCACATCCGCAGAAACATCTATGGCAAGGTCTTCCGGGACGATAATCTGCACACTGCCTACCCATCCGGAAAGGTTTACATAGGTAACCCCTTCTTCCAACAGGGCTGTGGTAAGGTCCATATAAACTTCCCCTACCCCTAAACTGTAACTGCTGTTTTCCAGGGCCCAGGGTCGGTCCCCCAAACGGATTTCTCCCACAAAGTGGAATCGGTCCTTACTGGCTTTTAAATCATCGAAGGTATGGGTCTTTGAACTTTTCCGATTTTCATCCTTAGTGGATTTATACCCATATTTATTTCGTTTCTTCTCATTTTTTTCTTGAATTTTTGATTTTTTTTCCTGTTGTTTTTGTCTGATCCGCTCTTTTATTTCATCCTTGGAATAGCCTTCTCCTTCAAATCTTCGGTTAAATGATTCTTCTTCTTCATTAAATTCCTCGCTGAAGTCCTGCCGGTCCCCGTTGTCCTGATCTTGGTACCTTCCCCTTGCTTCTTTTCCGTTGATTTCAAATTCTATCCCGTTGGATTTAAAAAATACAATGCTAAGACCCGCGTATATAATAAATATGGAAAATACGATCCCCCACAGACCGATGCTTTCTGCCGTAATGTATTGAACACGATTTTCCAACAGCACGCCGCCGATGATGATGAATCCTAAGGACCAATAAATCCGATTGAACTTTCGTTTTCTGCTTACTTTCAGAAATAGGCCTTCCACCAGTCGATAGGCCGCCCAAAGTATAATGACCGCCGGCCAATAGGTTGTAATGATGTCCCGAAGACCCAGGGGAATTACCCCAATATTTGTCAGTAGATACAACACACCTATGGTTATTAATAAAATCCCGGTGAAGGATTTCCCAAAACTCATCTTCATGATTCCCACTCCTTTCTATTGTTTGTTTGTAAGTTCAGTATACGTCATATCCTCTTTTCCTCCAAGAACCTTGAGACGGTTTTTTTCTCCGCCTTAAGACGGAGGCCGGAGCCCTTTAAAAACCCCACAAAAATTGGACAGAATCCTTTTTTTTTGTTATGCTTACTTAGAAAATAAATATAAAGGAGCGTTTACTTTTATGACTAAAGAAAACAAAGTATTAGCCGTAGTGGAAGGTCGAGAAATTACTCAGCAGGACGTGGATGCATTAATTGGATCCCTGGATCCTCAACGAGCCATGCAGTTTCAATCAGAAGAAGGAAAGAAAACTCTTGTGGAGGAACTGGTAAACCAAGAGCTGTTCTTCTTAAAGGCCAAGGAAAACGATTTGGAAGAAGATCAGGAATTTCAACAGGAACTTGAAAAAATCAAAGATAACTTCTTAAAGCAGTATGCCATCAACAAAACCATTAAAGATGCACAAGTGAAGCCGGAAGAGGCGGAAGTTTTCTACGAAACCAACAAAGATCAGTTCCAGGAACCTGAAAAAGTAGCTTGCAAGCACATCCTTATGGATGATGAAGAGGATTTAGCGAAAGTGAAAAGTGAAATTGACGCTGGAAACATCAGCTTTGAAGATGCTGCCAAAGAACATTCCAAGTGTCCTTCAAAGGAACAAGGCGGAGATCTTGGTGCCTTTCCTAAAGGGAAAATGGTACCGGAATTCGAGGCAGCCGCTTTTAACATGGAGGAAGGAACCATCAGTGCTCCGGTTAAAACCCAGTTCGGCGTTCACTTAATCAAAGTGGAAGAAAAGACCGAAGCTTCCGTAAAGTCCTTCGATGAAGTAAAGGGACAGTTAATGCAAAACTTGCTGATGCAAAAGCAACAAGCTCTTTATACAGAAAAAGTTAAAGAGTACAAAGAACAATTCAATGTGGAAATGAATCTGTAATTAACAGCTCCATAAATATTGAATTACAAAAACCCTCCGATCGGAGGGTTTTTTATTTGTAAGATGGTTTTACCTTTGCAATCTTTGTTCCCTCGGAAGGGAAAAGAAAAAACAGGCTCCTTTGCTTGACCCACTCCTGACTCCGATGGTTCCTCCATGGGCTTCTATGATTTTTTTTGAAATAGCCAACCCCAACCCGGTACTGGTATTTTCCATAGATACCGGCTGTACTTCCCCTTTGAAAAACTCTTCAAAAATCCGCTCCTGCTCTTCCAGGGCAATGCCCGGACCCTGATCCTGTACTTCCGTCACGATCTCCCCATCAATTTTATATACCCGCAGTAAGACTTCCTGTTCCTCATGGGAAAATTTCAATGCGTTTTCCACTAAATTACTGATCACCTGAATGATTTTATTTCGATCGATTAAAAGTTCAAGGCTGCTTTCGTGTATTTCAAGCCTTAAGTTTACGGACTTCTCCTTTGCGGCAAACTGATTGTATCTCAAGGCCTCTTTTATGACTTCTGCGTAGTCCTGCATTTCCTGACAAAGCTTATCTTTACCGGTTTCTATTTTATAGATATCCAAAAAATCCTCCACAAGACGCATCATATATTCACTGGTTTTGTAAATTTCATCCACATAACCGCGCTGCTCTTCTTTCAGATTTTCCTCTTCAGAAAGAACATAGGCTAACGACTGAATGGCTCCGATAGGGTTTTTCAAATCATGGGATACGGTTCCCAAAAACCGATTTTTAATTTCATTTAGTTGTTTCAGCTTCTGTTTTTGTTCTTCCATTTCGGTGATGTCATCAATTATTAAAAGAGCCATTTCCTCATCCATATATTCGATGGGTTTTGCGGTAAATTGAAAATGCTTTTTTACTTTTTTTCCGTCAATATAAATCTTTCTTGTAGCCCTTTCCTTCAAGGTCTCCCCCTGCAGGGCCCTTAACATGCTTTGACGGAACACACAAATTTCACAGTGGGCTGTACTTCCGCAGTCCTGCTTTTGAATAACGGTATTACTACAGTCAATCACATTCCCAAAGTATTCCTCATAAATCTTTTTCTCTTTCCGATAGGCAGACATTTCAAAAGCGTTATTCACCCGTTTAATTTTCAGGTTCTGGTCCACTACAAATATTAGGGAATTCACATGATTAATCACGGAATTTAAAAACTCTTTAGATTCTTGTAATGTTTCCATCCGGGTATCTTCCATCAAACTACCTCCATAATTTTATTGGGTGCTTTCTTCAGAGATCTCTTTACTGTTTGGTGCCCCCGGAATTTCATCAAAATTTTGATTTTCAAAATAGATACTTCGGGAAGGAAAGGCTATGGATACCCCTTGTTCCTTTAAAATATCCATGGCTTTAAAGTTTATATCCTCTTTAATTCTGAGAAATTCCGCCCACTGGGTGGTCAGAGCAAAACAGTAAATGAAAACATCCAAACTGCTTTGATTAAATTCATTAAAACGCACCACAATAAACTCGTTATCAATTTCTTCATGATCAATAAGCAACGCTTCGATCAACCGGGTACAACGCTCCAGCTTTTCCCTGGGAGTAGAATACATCACTCCGAGGGTAAACATAACCCGTCTTTTTCCCATTCGACTCCA